>JAUVYF010000151.1 GCA_030603215.1 Candidatus Bipolaricaulota bacterium | reverse complement strand
ATGTGAATGCCTGGATACCCAGCGTCAACAACGCAGGAAGCTATGGTCGCTGGGCATTCGCCGAACTGACCGACGTCTATCTGATGGAATCAGACCTTGAAGCGAAGCTGAGAGCCAACTTCAACACGATGATCGACAGTTTGACGTCCGAGATAATATGATCACGGCAGTAGAGTGGATCTCGGTTTTCACGCCATTAGGAACTGGGAGAGCAGGCAATGAGCCAAGCAATCGATAAACAGCAACAGAAGACGCATCAAGACGAGGTGCAGGCATTCGATGAGTAGCCGACTCCCTATCAATCTTGAAGACCTTCTGCGTCAGCGTACTGTTGAGCGTGAGCGGATTGAGTACAAGAAGGGTTGGAATCCCGATCCAATCATCCGCACACTCTGCGCATTTGCCAACGACTTCGCGAACCTCGGCGGCGGTTACGTAATCATTGGCCAAGACTGCGATGACGATGGTGTGCCCATCTCGCCTCCCGCAGGACTGAAAGACAATCAGCTCGACAAGATCCAGCAGGAACTTCTCCGGTACTGCCAACTCATTCAACCGCACTATGCGCCCATCTTGAGCATCGAGAAATTCGAGGGAGAAAACCTCATCGTGTTGTGGGCTCCTGGAGGCCAAACGCGGCCATACCAAGCGCCGAAGTCCGTTATAGCTAAGACCAAGGAGTACGCCTACTACATTCGCCGCTACGCCAGCACGATTGAAGCACAAGGAGAGGATCTACAGGAGCTGCTCAGTCTCGCAGCCACCGTTCCCTTTGATGATCGGCTCAATCAGTTCGCATCCATCAACGACCTATCACCCCGATTGATGGCTGAGTTCCTGCGTGACGTCGGCAGCGAACTTGCCGATGACGTTGAAGCTCTCTCGATTGAAGAGCTTGGACGACAGATGAATGTCGTAGGTGGCTCCTCGGAAGCTCCGCTGCCAAAGAACGTCGGTCTGCTGTTCTTCAACGATGAGCCGGGCAGATTCTTTCCTGCCACGCAAATCGATGTAGTTTGGTTTCCCGAGGGAGCAAGCGGCGACCGCTTTGACGAGAAGACGTTCAAAGGTCCTCTTGCTCGCATCACGCGGGAAGCCCTCGACTACATCCAGCGCAACTATCTGCGTGAGACGGTCATTAAGCATCCAGATCGGGCCGAAGCCGAGCGATTGTGGAACTTCCCCTATCCCGCCATTGAAGAAGCCGTCGTCAACGCCGTCTATCATCGTTCTTACGCGGAACGGGAGCCGATCGAGGTGCGGATTACGCCGGATGATCTCGTGGTTCTAAGTTTTCCTGGGCCGGACCGGTCCATCTGCATGGAAGACTTGCGAGTTGGTAAGGCGGTTCCCCGTCGCTACCGCAATCGCCGAATTGGGGAGTTCCTAAAGGAGCTGGACCTCACCGAAGGTCGGTCCACCGGCATTCCCAAGGTATTACGAGTGATGGCAGGAAATGGTTCGTCTGCACCTGAGTTTAAGACCGATGACGATCGCAGCTATTTCTTGATCCGCTTGCCCATTCACGCAGGGGCAAGCTCCCCAGTCGGAACTAAGTCGGAACTAAGTCGGGATCAAGTCACCAGGGAAGTTACCACGGAAGTACCACGCAAGTACCGTGGAAGTACCACGGAAGTTCGACTACTGAAGGTTCTCTCTGGAGAAATGACCAGACAACAATTGCAAGTAGCCCTCAAACTGAAGAATGATGAACATTTTCGTAAGACCTACTTGTTGCCGGCCCTGGAAGCAGGCCTAATCGAAATGACCATTCCAGACAAACCCCGCAGCAGCAATCAGAAGTACCGGCTGACAACGGCTGGACAGACAGTGATTGATCAGACCCAAGAAGACGGACGAATGGAACCATAAGGACGCATGCATGGCAAAGAGAACTCCCAACAAGAAGCAGCCGAAGAAGGTCGAGGCGTTCCAACCCGAGTTCGCGGGCAAGATGAACTTCTACCTCAACGCGGTTGACCAGTTTCTGCGCCATCCCGATGACGAACCGCCGATCGGCTTAATCCTCTGCAAGGAGCGGAACCGGGTGACAGTGGAGTTCTCCCTCCGTGGGATGACACAACCGATGGGTGTGTCCGAGTACCGACTCCTTCCAAAGAACGTGCGGGATGCGCTGCCAACGCCACAGCAACTGGAAGCGGAGCTGGAAAAGGCTGACCAGGAAGTGAATGAATGACTGCGCCCAAGGAAATCAAGAAACTCATCGAGCGATTCCAAGACAATCGTGATGTCTATTGCTCTAGCGGGTACAACGAGGCGCAAGCGCGCATCGAGTTCATCGATCCATTCTTCAAGGCATTGGGCTGGGATATGACCAACGAGAAAGGCTACGCGGAAGCCTACAAAGAAGTGATCCACGAGGACGCGATCAAGGTCGGCGGGGCGACCAAGGCCCCTGACTACGCATTCCGCATCGGTGGAGTGCGCAAGTTCTTTGTCGAGGCCAAACGACCGGGACTAAACATCAAGGAGGACGGTGACGCTGCCTACCAGCTGCGCCGCTACGCCTGGTCGGCGAAGCTCCCGCTCTCTATTGTTACCGACTTTGAAGAGTTCGCCGTCTACGACTGCCGCATCAAGCCAGCAAAGACGGACAAACCGTCACTAGGCCGCGTCCTCTACCTCACCGTCAATCAGTACGACGAGCACTGGGACGAGATCGCCCGGATCTTC
>JAUVYF010000027.1 GCA_030603215.1 Candidatus Bipolaricaulota bacterium | reverse complement strand
ATCTCCACGTCAGACGCTAGGATTCCGTACACTGTGACACAAAGCCAGAACGGCCTGTCGCAGCTCACCGAGATTGCGCCACCACTCGGGCCGCTTGGCCGAGGAATACCCGGCGCTTCAACTGTCACTCCCATCATCCTGGCACGAATGCACAGCGCGGCACCGCCCAAGTCTGAAGATCCCACGACCCGAGCACTATGTGCACCGCCGCCCGCAAACATCGAGTGGACCATCTCAAAAGGGTAGAGGGCTGCTCGCGCAGCCCTCTACGTTGACTACCAGCGGGGACGACGGGGGTCAGTTCCTGCTCAAACATCCCCATCCTCACACCAAGATCCATCGCAAGGAGCATGCCTCCATCACCCGGCTGAGGGAAGAAGGCTGGACTCTCCAGAGGATCGCCGAGCACTTCGGCGTGAGCCGCCAACGGATCCATCAGATCCTGAGAATGCACCGCGACCAGTCGGACAAGTAGCGTTCCCCCAACTCTGGCTGCGTCCGACTTATGTGGAGCCGATTCGGCACGTCGAGAGACGGCCAGCCGATCGAAGCCATCAGCAACAGCTGAGTCCCCACACCGCTTACTGTAAGTACGTCTCTGCTGGCAACGGCGATACCTAGTAGATCAGCGCCCACTGCAGGCCTTCGCTTTTCCCAAGTCCGCAGTATTCTGCGAATCGATTTGCCGTGGACCATGTTCTCAGCGGTTTGGTCCGCAGCTTCTCAAATGCCCTCATCCTCCTCGTTGCCTTGCAGCAAACACGAATCTGTCTCAAAGACTAACGTCGTTGGGTGAGGAAGTCAAGTCCGACAAGGGCAGTGCAAAGGGATCGACGAAGCATCTCAGCGAGCGCGAAGGCATACGCTGAGCGGTCAATCATCGTGGCTCTATGTCTGGGGATGCATCACCACCAACCGGGGAAGCCGAGTAGGAGGGTGGCGTGTGTCCAATCGCGCCGACGCAACATCACCAAGGGTGCCATCTGCAACCCCTACTGAGGGCCTCTTCGGTGCCTCCTGCTGTGTGGTCAGCGATCTCACTTCGCGCCGGATCTCGATTGCGGAACGAGCGCTCTTCGGCCTGTCTGACTACGCCAAACGCTCCCCGTACCGACTCTTGGTCGACGCGCGAAGCAAAGGGTCTTCTGGCCTCTTGCGCAACTCGATCTCACTTTGGAAGCTAGTCCGGGGACAAGACGTGGGGGCTGAGAAACGTGGTTCATCAACCCTGAGCGACAAAGGCAGAGTGTGTGAAACGAGTATCCTCCAGGCTACCCCTTGCCCAATGGACTGGAGATGAGTGCGGCGTTTCATCGGTGCCCACACCCGAACTCCAAACCTGGTGCCGCAACGTCAGTGAGTTGTCCCGTGGAGGCGATCCGCGGACTCTACCTGGGAGTCGAGCCCGAGTGCTTTCTTTCTCATTGGATTTCCCATTACCTGGTTCAGAGGCTCCGTTGGCATCTCTAGACGAGCCCAATCGGGAGATGCTCCTCGACTATGCGGCGTTGCACACCCACCACAACATCAATGACATGAGTTCACTAGTCAGGACCGAGATCGGCAGCAGTACCGTCATTAATCTCCTGCAGCCTTATGGTCGTTCCTTCGACAAGGTCTCTTCCGGATAGCAGGCTCTGTGTTCCGCCAAACTTGAACGACCTCTGCTCTGCGAAGGACCGAATGTGTTGAAACCTGTTGGGCAATAGCAAAGATGTGGTTCTTGCCCAACTACCCATGTCTCGGCTGCAGCAGTTGCGCTGTGGCAATCAAGTGTGAGGGTTAGCCAGTGAGGCGAGCAAACAGGCCTTCTGCGGCCAGGAACATTGTATCGTAGGCTGTCAGCCACTCTCGACGATTTTCGCCGATACTGCGAAACCGCTTCGAATATCGGAACATACGTCAGCGTGGCCACTCTGGCTCGCCATATGCTGCCTCACGAAAGATTTCTGGCGCCAGCAATGCGCACTTCAATTGTGACGCCCTTGGAGATATGGCGAGCATCTCCAGAAACTCATCCCTACTCAGGTCTTGAAGGTCTGCCAATAGTGCACCTTTGATCCTTTCTGTCAGGATAGAGGCCGCAGCAAGGCTGATGACACAACCTTGCCCGCTGAAGCGCACATCGACAATCTCTCCCTCTTCGAACCGGAGGTCAAGCCGAATGCGATCTGCGGCGCAAGCAGGATTGGATTGCTCAAGAGAGATATCAGGCTGGTCCAGCTGTCCGAAATTCCGTGGGTTCTGGAAGTGATCCAGCACTCGCTCAGTGTATGCCTGACTCATGTGGTCAATATCCTCTTTGCCATGAGGAGGGCTTCCGCCACTCTGTCGACTTCGTCGAACGTGTTGTATAGATAAAAGCTAGCCCGCGCCATTGCCCTAACGCCCAACCTGTTGATAAGGGGCTGAGCACAGTGGTGCCCCGCTCTTATGGCAATTCCCTGTTCGTCGAGTATGGCGGCCAAGTCATGGGGATGTGTGTTGTTGAGGTTGAATGATAGAATGCCCCCTCTGTGATCCGGTCCCGGCCCGTAAATCTCCAGACCAGGTATCTCTCTGAATTGGGCCATGGCATACTCGACTAGTGAGCACTCGTGTTCGTGAACCCTCGCCAAGCCAATCTTCTGTAGGTACTCTATGGCTGCTCCAAATCCGATCGCCTGAGCGATGGGCGGAGTACCTGCCTCGAACTTCGATGGCGGATCGCTCCAAGTTGCATTTGTGAAACTAACCTCCTTGATCATCTCTCCGCCAGACATGAAGGGTGGCATTTCTCTTAGCAGCTTCTGGCGTGCGTAAAGCACACCTATTCCGGTGGGCCCCAACATCTTGTGGCCGGAGCAGACCAGGAAATCACAGTCCAAGGCTTGTACGTCTACAGGAAGGTGAGGTACGCTTTGGGCCCCGTCCACCAAAACGAGCGCCCCCACCTCATGGGCTCGTTTGGCGACCTCTTCAATCGGATTTATCGTTCCCAGTACATTGGACATCCCAGTGATCGCCAAAAGCCGCACTCGCTCGTCAAGATACCGGTCCAGATCCTCCATCTTGAGTAGCCCGCTGTCGTCAATACCTAGTAACTCGATTCTAGCTCCTCGATCTTGGGTCAACAACTGCCACGGGATGAGATTCGAGTGATGCTCCATCTCCGTCAGTAGGATGATGTCGCCAGGCTGGACGTTGCTCAGACCCCAACTGTGCGACACCAGATTTATGGCTTCCGTGGCACTGCGAACGAATACTATCTCGCTACTGTTTTGGGCGTTGAGCAGTTTCCGCACTCGATTTCGAGCACATTCATACTTGTGCGTTGCTTCTTCGCCAAGAGTGTGTGTGGCCCGATGGACATTGGCGTTGGAGGTGGCATAGAAGTCAGAAATAGCATTAATGACGCTATTGGGCTTCTGGGTCGTGGCAGCATTATCCAGGTAGATCAGAGGTTTCCCGTTGATCTTGCGTTGCAGGACAGGGAAATCAGATTGGGCTTCTATCTGTGTCCATTCTCGCATCATTTGGACCGGCCTGTCTCAGGGAGGAAGAGGGGCGATCATTGCGACCCCTCAAGGCTCAAGAGCCTGAGTTCCCCCGCTCTAAGAATAGGATTACTTGTCGTCGGGTGGCTAGCCAGTTGAGCATCGCTTGCCTCTGCTTGGATGCTGGGGTTCAGTCCTGTACCACAACTTCGTCCCTCTCGAAAAGCCATTCTCTGAGTCTCAGCGTGTTCTGGATGAGCCGAAAGGTCTCATCAGTAAGCTCGTCAGCATCGTTCTCCGCTCTGGTCCATAACGAGGAAATCCTCTGCAAGCGAGCCGCGGAGGTGTCAACATCCAATAGGAGCCTGAACAGCTCCGGCCCCATGTGACTCGCGTGCGCCTGGATCACATGGTTCAAATCATTTCGCTGTATGGGCAGTCGTTCTACTAGGAGGTTCCTACAACGGGTCACATAGTCCCCAAGCTGTCTATGTACCATCTCAAGATCCGGGCTGGGCTCCGACCACTCGAATAGGGTATCGACCGCGATGTCTCCGCAGCGCACTGTATGCACACCGACTCTGCGTTGGGAGTCAGGAATCAAGTCCAGCAAGAGGCTATCCTGCAGCCTAATCACCCGGGCATAAAGAATGCGTGTGGCCGGTTCCCATCGTCGCCGCTCTAGCATCTTCACGATCCAGCCGAACAGGATGCTGATGAACAAGATCTCCAGCGCAATCGGAGCCATAAGATCCAGTACTAGCGAGATGATCTGTCGCATTGAGCAACCGGACAACAGACAGCACATGAGATTGCTCATGGGTTGCCCTTTCTGATATGCGGTGGATGCCCTATGATGAGCCGAATGTGTGACCAACGTATTGCAGTGAATCGACAAGTAGTAGCTGCGCCATGGCTAGAAGCCTAGCTGGCCAAACCCCCGTTACTCCTGGACCAGCTGTTGCAGCCGCTGCCGGAGTTGTCGTAGTTGCTCTTCCTCTCCTCTGAGCCGCCGCTGTAGTTCCCGAATCCTAACTTCACCAGCGGTGGAAGGCTTCTCCTTCGTTGCGGACCTAGTATCGCGGATATCCCTCTTCAGTCCCTGGATCGTGTGTTGTACTGATTTGATCTTCTCTTCGATGATTCTCTCTTCGGATTCGAACTCACTGCCAGGATCATAGATGCGTACCCATAAGACCTCCTGGTGGAATCGGTCAGAGCAGCCTGAGTTTCTAAACTCCGTAACGAACTCAAAGGAGTTCGCTGCCGCAGCTGGTGGCAGAACGCCGTAGTCTATCGATATAGAGAAGGTCCCTTCATGCACATGTACGATCCAACTTCGTTCTCTAAATCCCGCCGGCGGATTGATATCACGGAATATCAGTTGCTCATTCTGCTCTCGCTGGATAACCTCAATGACCGCGTGAAAGATCAGGCTTCTATCTGCGGGAAAGAGATACGGGTCTTCAGAGGATCCGGTGCCTGAGATGGAGCCCTTGAGTAGAATGTCTACGTCTGCCTGACCCGGTCCGATAATCCTGCACTCAATCGCGGGGGTCGGCAATGGGTGCATGAATGCTTGTTTCATCTGCCAAATGAAGCCGCCTATGATTGCGGTTGTTGGCTTCAAATTGGACTCCATCTCGGAGTACACGTTCCGCAGCAGTGTCTCAAATTCGTCTGAAATGTCCTCTAGTGACTTGGACGCCGTAGCGGAGACAAAAGTACGGAACTTCTTGATCTCGGTATCAACGTGTCCAAGCCTTCGCTTCAGAGAGTCATCATCTTGGTCTCGCGCCCAAGCCAGAGACAGCTGCTCGAGCCTTAAGCCGATGCTAACAAGGGATGCAAGAGCACGAACGAGTTTGAGTTCATCCTTGGTGAGACGCTTGTGCTCAGGGCGATCCTCAATATCAATCTCGGCGCGAAGGATATTCATGTACCTCAAGGCGGCTTCGTTGAACTGCTCAGTGACGACCTGCGAGACCTTTTCCGCCGTGAGTGGCGACGACCATTCTCGGAGAGCCATGATCATGGCCTTGCGCGCTTCGGCCGTATTCACGCGAAACTCGACGCCCATCGTCGTCTTCTCCGATCGGCTTTCTGCATTAGTCTCTGTGGATTCAATTGCCTGGAATAGACTGATGGCTCTGTCGAGCGAGGCAAGAGCCTGAGGGGGATCCAGTTCATCGAACCAGTACTCAGCAAGTTCATATGCCGCAATTCCACTGTAGTACAGTGCGCGCCAAGGTATGTGCTGGAAAGCATTGGCCGCTTTCTGATAGTACTTTGCTGCCAGCTCGCGGATCTCGAGTTTGACTAGTAATTCACCTGCATGCTCTAGGAACCAGTCGAAATAGGCCGACGCCGGGTATTCAGGAGGTCTGTCAACTGACAGATTGCGTTCAAGTTGCGCCGTAATTCGGGCAGTCTGACTCTCTGCCGCTAACACATAGGACGCGAGTTTCGATAGAGACAGCGTAGCGTTGCTTATCACCGTAAATGGGGTCTGTGGGCGCAACGCATCCACAAGACATTCGATCAGACTAGTATCTGGGCGGGGCAGCTCCCCTATAGCGTAGGCAGCATAGGAAGACAGAGCTGGCTCCTTGTACTTCTGAACGCGCTCAAGCAGAAGTTGCTGAAGCTCGTTGATCTCTGATTGGTAAGCACTGAGCACCAACGGCTCAGCACGGATTCTTGCCAGGATTCTGCCCAGCCCCAGCATTACGCTTCTCTGAACCCTCACGGAGGAATCTCTTCCAAGAGCGTTGACAAGTGCGGGGAAAGTGTGCCTGGGATCCTCATATCTAGCTAGTGCAACCCCAGCAGCCCATCTAACATGTTCATGTGGATCCCTCTCCAATGCCTCAATGAGAGCTTCTACAGCAAGCTCGTTGGCGAAATATCCTAGATCCTCGGCGGCGTACACTCGGACAGCGCTATCTTCGTGTTCTCTGAGGGCATTGGCGACTGACTCTATGCAACGTCTGGCAAGGGCAGGATCCTCCGCCGTCACTCGTTGCAGCAGATCCTCTGTTGCCCTGAAGCAGAGTGCGGCTTCTCGACTTACTTGAACATCGGGATCCTCTACCAACTGGCAAAGAGGCTCGAGCACTTTGGGAGTTGCAATGAGGACAAGAAGTCCCGCAGCTTGCCGCCTGAATGCCGGCTCCGCGCTACTTATTGTGCTGCTTAGTTGGGTCGCCAACTGATCCCACGTTTCTTGATCAGGTTTGTCGTTGGCCAACTGAGCTTCGGCCAAACTCAGAATACCCTCCAATTCCTGAAGCCGGTGTGGGGTCCGCTCATAGAACCTCTCCCTGATCGTTTGAGATAGTAAACTCATGCGAAGCGTGAAGTTCAGCCGACGAGACAACGCGGCTGAATCGATCGTCATCATGGTTGGGTCCTCAAGCAGTTGCTCAAGTTCTGACTTTGTCACTGGTTCACCAAAGAAGTCCCGCGGAACCTCTGTGAAAAGGACAACCAGTGATGCAATGGAGCTTGTCGTATTTGTTCCACCTACCTTGTACCGTGTTCCCTCCTCACTCAATACAATGATTCCCCTATCATACAAGTCCCATGTCGTGTCGTCAATCGTTCCTGCAAATGTGACCTCCGTTGTCGTTATTGGCTCGCGGCCAAAAACCCTGACTCTTGGCGCCAGACCATTCTGAGACAGCGCATCAGCCATGCGAACGAACGCGTGAGATTCCCAGCCGGTGAATGGAACAACTGTTGTTTCCATGCAACGCCTCCCTCAGTTATCTGACAGTATCCAACATGAGCGTATGCCAAATCCTAGCAGCTGAATCGGCTGCACAGTCCAACTTTCTCCAATTGGCTGACTAGGAGGAATTGGCGCTGATAGCATCTGGACCGTGACAATTGCCAGCCTAATGCCCTGTCTCAACGGAATACTTGGCCTTTCCACTCATCTGTGAGTTACAGAACCCGAGGTCCATTTGTCGTGAAGATTCAATGCGCAGTAGATCTGTCGCTTCCCTTGGACCCCATCGCATGTGGCAGAATGGCTTCTACCAGTAGATGGGAGACGAGCCGCGACACCCCCCCCTCTGGACGGGCAATCTTGCGATAGCGCCTGGATGTACCAAGCCTGGCGAGCAGATTCAGTGTCCGGTCACTAATCGAGTCAACCGAGGTTCCGACCAGTTCCGCGCACCCTTCCTCAACGAGATGCTGACGCTCAGTAGCCCGCCGAAGCATCAAGGCAGGGACACCCAAGAATGCCGCTTCCTCGCAGACTCCTCCAGAATCTGTCAGGACGACGTGAGACCTCTCCAATAGACCTAGAAACACATCATACGGAAGTGGTTCTAGGAGATGGACGCGTTCAATGCCATCTAGCAGCGTAGACACGACGTTTTGGATTATCGGACTTGGGTATACTATGAAGCACACAACTAAGTCACTAGTCACAGCCACCAGTTGCTTGATGGCCTCACATGTGTTGCGTATTCCGCCTTCGATGTTCTCGCGGCGATGTTGGGTCACAAGCAGCATTCGCTGGTGATGTTCGCAACTAACTGGCAGATCGATTGATGGCACACGTGTTCTGGCCATCCTGAATGCATCTTCCAAGATATTCCCGACAATCCAGATAGTCGATCTATCGACACCCTCTTGGATCAAGGCAGCTTCAGCAGCCTCATGAGGTGCGAGATGATAGGATGCCAGTTGAGCGATGAGTCTGCGATTCATCTCCTCTGGGAAGGGTTCGCACCGCTCATACGATCTGAGGCCGGCTTCGAGGTGGCACACCGGAACTCGGTTATAGAACGCCGCGAGGGCTGCGCCAAAACTGGAAGCAGTGTCACCCTGAACCAGCACTAATGTGGGATCAACTTCGCCAATCGCATCAGCAACTCCGGCGACAATCTCCGCCGTCATAGACGCCAAGCCTGACGAATGGCCGAATACGTTGAGATCTACATCTGGGACTACGTTGAAAAGCCTCAAGACTGGTGCAAGTAGGTCACGATGTTGGCCAGTTGAACACACGAAAAGCCTAAAACTCTTCGGCATAGACTCTTCGAGGTGCGTTATCAACGGAGCTAGCTTTATGGCCTCTGGCCTTGTTCCGAAAGAGATCATGAGCTTGGGGGTCATACTTTCTCCTGCGATGTCTGACGCTCCATCGGGTCCCCCAATTAGCATCGATAAGCGGATTGAGGTCGCTGTAGTTTCGATATAGAATCAAGACTAGCCCCCGTAGGAGGGCCGAGGAGTCGCGCTGGCGATCGTCAGCAGAGAACTAGGCGGATGCCTTTCCAACGTCATTTACGCTGAACTGGGCCCATTGGGGATGAGATCCTCTAATGACTCCGCAGATCGGTAGCCAACATGATTCTCAACGCAATTCCACAACCACCAACACGGGTCGCCTCGTCACTCTTGCAGAACGATCGTCTTGCCAGTGGCGGCTGACTGACGTCCGGCTTGAATGATGCGCAGATCCACGAGGGATTCCTCTGGGGTACTATAAGGAGTCACACCGTCCACGACAGCGGAGTGAAACTCCAGCCATTCTGCGCGAAAATCGTTGTTGGCCGTTTCCATCGGGATTGTCTGTATCTCAGCATCCTTTTCTACAGGCCACAACTCGATGCGTTTTTTTCTTGGGGACAGCACAAGTGTGCCCTTGTCGCCGTACACCTTGGGCCGCCGAGCGTCCTGATCCATTGCCCCATAGCCTAGTGCCATCTGGCCCACCATGCCATTCTCGAAAACCAGATGCAGCAGCAACGTATCATCCTGCATGCTTAGCAGGTCGGGATTGAAAGAAGCCGTTAAACCATGTACCAGCTTCACCTTGCGTCGTACCATCTCAGACATGCCGGCAATGATATGTGTTCCACCATCGATTAGGTAGCCACCATCGTGCTTGCCCTCGTGTCTCCAAGGTGTCTGGGACCACATTCCGTCTGGATACGTGTAGTGGATATCGTTCAGGCGGTACAACTTCGGCTGCCCAATAATGCCGTCCTCGACTAGACGGTGTACTTGTCGAAACTCACTTCGGTATCGAAAGTTCTCGCCAACCATCAGTACGACACCGCGCTGCTTGGCCAAGCTGATAGATCTCTCCCCCATGGCGACTTGATCAGCGATGGGTTTCTCCTGGAGCACGTGCTTGTCATTAGAGATTGCATCCTGAACCACACTGGCGGTTAGATGAATGGGCACTGCCACCAGAACGGCATGTACATCGTCTCTTTCTATCAGATCATGGTAGTCAGTGTAGATGTCGGGTGAAGTTCGTATCTGGGATGCCAAGTCCTCTGCCTTGGCGACTGTGCGATTGCATAGGGCAACAATCTCGATACGATCGCTTAGCTCCCGAAGAACAGGCCAGTGAAAGTGACGAAACACCAGCCCAGTGCCAATGACACCCAAACGTACCTTCTGCATAGCGAACTGACCTCCTTTTCACCGATTATTGATGCATTCGTACGGAATGCAAGACCGTCACTCAGCAAATCACCCGTATGTTCCGAGCAGTCACCCCCCCTCTCGCAGGAGACCCACTAAGGCCTCTTCTGGCATTCGGCACAGCGGTCCACCCAATCGGTGCTGCAGAATGGTGGCTTTGTCCCAGTTCTCAGGATGACCTTTGCTGCCCGGAGCAGGGCCGCTCAGGCTAGGCTCGCTCCTGAGTATAGAATTGATGTTTGCCAATCACCTGTGACAGACCGCCTCGGTATCCTCCCTATGTCGTGATTCCTTCTGTAGACTCATGCATTCAACCTGAGTCGGACCTGGAATTTGCCTCTAATCGTATTGTAGAACATGGGCGCGGCAAAGACAAGTGTCAAACATTGCGGTACGCGCATAGCCAAACTGGCCTCCAGCCGGCTAATACCAATCTTGGGTAACTCATCAGTAACTGAAGAGCGCTTCTAGAGCTTTCGCAACCCCATCTCTGTCACAAGTGTCGGTAACCATGTCAGCTATCCGTTGGACTTCCTCGGTAGAATTACCCATGGCTACTGCACAGCCGACATATGACAGAAAGCTGATATCGTTATCACCATCTCCGAATCCAACAGTTTCATTTCGTGGGATCTTGAGGTATTCACTAACGAAGGCGAGAGACCTCCCCTTAGACACCTCTGGATGGAGGAATTCCAGATAATACGGAGACGACCTGACTACGTTCAATCTGGATCCGAATCGCCGCTTGAAGGTCGAGGTAGCGAGTTCATACAGGTCATCTTTGCCATACGCAACAACCATCAGATGGGTTGGAGGAGTATCTAAGCACTCCGCCAAGTCACTGACGACAGTAGGTGTTGGGTCATTGTACGTTGCCATATAGTCTGTATCTTCGTTCAGACCAGTAACGCACATTCTTGTTTCGTGCAACACGGCTATGGTGACGCCCATCTTCTCGGCGACACTAATGACCTCTTCGGCTAGCTCCTCGGGTACACCTTGCCTGTAGAGGATCTCCTCCGTCCCTGGCACAATGACAAGTGAACCATCATTGGTGATTTGCGGACTGACCAGTCTGAGTGACTTCATCAGGTCCTTTGCTGTCACATATGCCTTGCCTGTGACGAGTACAACGTGAACTGCCCTATCCACTAACTTGTGAATGATTCGTCTATTTCGTTCTGTCAACTCTTGCTTTGAGTTGAGCAAAGTACCGTCAACATCGATAGCTACTAACTTGAACACAAACAGCACACTCCCGTACGTGATCCCAGCGGTTCTCGTTCCAGAGCTTTGGATCGTGGCCAATTATGGATCCTCACTAGGACCACCAACCCATCGGTATGACTACAACAGCAGCGCTGTACACCAAGTCGAAACATTCGAATTCAACCTCGTTATGAGACGTGCACGGTATTACCTTCGACGATTGTCCTGTGAACGTTCATATCTGAATCGACTATTATGATGTCGGCATCCTTGCCCGGCTCCAGACTGCCCTTTTTGTCTGCGATGTTCAGAACTGTTGCAGGATTGAGACTTGCCATATTCACGGCGTCTGAGAGTGACCGACCTAGGATCCGCTGGATGTTCGGTACAGCGCGATTGATCGTCAGCAGGCTCCCCCATATGGTCCCGTTCGCAAGAAAGCAGTTGCTCTCCCCCACGCATAGCGTGTTACCTGAAAAGCTGAAACGCTCCACGCGCGGGGCATCAGCAGCTCGGAGACAGTCGGTAATCAAGATTGCCCTTTTTGACCCGACAATTCGCAATACTATCTCCAGTGCGATTGGATGAACAAGCGTCCCGTCAGCAATGAGTTCAACCATCACCCTGTCATCCGCAGCGACTGCTCCCAGAATACCTGGCTGCCGGTGGTGAAATGGGGCCATTGCATTATAGAAGTGCGTCACACACCGTGCGCCTGCCTCTATTGCCTCAAGCGTTTGCTCCAAGCTAGCTTTGGTGTGACCTATTGAAACCAATATGCCCATCCTAGTGGCCGTTTCAATGACTTCAGTGATACCAGGTAACTCGGGTGACATGGTGAAGATTCGGATCTTCCCGCCAGCTGCATCATGATATCTTCTTAGGCGATCGATCGAGGGAGAAACCATGAACTGCATTTCATGTGCCCCCCGCGCCTCGGGATTCATGAATGGCCCTTCAATGTGAGCTCCCAGAACTCGCGCCCCATCCGGACAGCCTCTCTTCGCAGTCTCTCCTATCGTTGCCAACGTGCCCATCAGGTCTTCTTCAGATGCCGCTACAGTGGTAGGACACATCGCTGTTGTTCCGAATTTGGCGAAGGTCTTGGCCATGGTGCACAGAGCCTCATAGCTGTTGTCCATCGTGTCCGCATTCCCTCCACCATGCACGTGTTGATCTATGAATCCTGGGAGAACCAGCATACCCCTTGCATCGACCACCTCAATTCCCTGTCCAGAGGGTAGGGAAATATCGTGTCGTCCGCCAACAGCCACTATTCTCCCACCATCATAGAGCACAGTACCATCGGGAATGATCTCTTCGGGCGCAAGAACCTGTCCACCAATTATGGCAGTTGTCGTGTCCAAGAACTTCCTCCTACTCACCACCCGATTCATTCTGCGTGGCACCCCTCGCTGGTTGCTGGCAGCCCAAACTCACTCTCGCTTTCTCGCAATGAACTCGATGGACATACCACCACGAGATGTATTTCCGAGCAGTCGGTTTTCGGACAGAAGAAGAATAGTCAGCAGAAACCGCGTGGCTGCTTCGAGCAACGGGAGTGCGACCAGCATTCTTTGCACTACCTTGCCAATCCGAAGCCGCTCCAGTAGAGCGACGGACCAAAACACAAAGAAGCAATGATATCTCTCCCTCTGAACGTTGAAGCCGACGCCTATTAGTCTTCGGCGAATCCCCTCTATGCAGTATTGATGAATATGCCCAGATTGATCAAAATGCTTCTGCAGACTGTGAAATATCCTATACATATCTTGGAAGCAGTTTGGCGCGGCTATGAAGAGCATCCCCTGAGATATCAGCACCCGATAGCATTCAGACAATCCTTTGAGGTCGTCCGGCACGTGCTCCAGTACCTGAGAGCACATTACCAGGTCAAACGAACCATCTTCAAAGGGCAATGCTTGAAGATCGGCTACTACGTAAGGAACCCGATTCCTGCTTGCTGGCTCGCCTTCCACAATGAGCGCCTGTAAAGCAATCAATGACAGATCAGTCTTGATTGCTAGTACATCATGGTGCCTTGACATCAAATCCGAATGTATCGCCCATCCACAGCCTACGTCCAATATGCGCATCGAATGGCGCAGGAGTTCCCATCTGACGAGATCGCGATACAGTGAAGCATTGTCAGCTTGGTGGAAAGCGCGAAATCTCTCCATGCTACCGCTCAGTTTCTTGAGATATCTGTCGTCGTAGAACTCCCTCACACAAGGTCCCTTGGCTCTTTTTGGGTCCTTCTTTCCGACGTCAGCAGCTTCCATAGGTGACAATCGTTGAAAGTGGACGCTCTTACTCACTGATTGCGGTTTGACGTATGGATCCTAACTTGCTCGCGCAGCTACTCCATCAACTCCCAGTGGATGAAGCCATTCACGGCCGCCCCAGCAATGCCTTGAACAGAACCCAGGCTGGCTTCGCGAATCACAGAAACACGCTTTCCATCAAGCAGTCTTCCACCCACGATCTCGAGCAACCTGTCAAGGAACAAGTGACCGGCGGCCAGGACTCCACCTCCAAGCACGATCACCTGTGGGTCCAACAAATGAATGACATTGACCAACCCCTGTCCAAGTGCTCTTGCGGCCCGATCATAAGCGGCCAGTGCAACATCATCTCCCAACCTTGCCGCATGTTCTACAACTGGTCCATCGATGTCTTCGAGCTTTCCCTTGCAGAGATCCCACAGCACAGAGTCAGTTGCCTGCAATACCCTTGATCTAGCATATTGCATTATCGCGGTTCCAGAAGCCAGAGTTGTTAGGCAGCCTTTGCTTCTCTTGCACTCATGGCAAGCTGGTCCCTCATAGTCGATTGACATGTGACCAAGTTCTCCTGCCGCGCCACTAGCTCCCCTCAACAGCTTCCCCGATTCAATGATTCCGGCCCCAATGCCTGTGCTGATAGTCACGAAGATCATGCTGTCTATCTGGCGCCTAAAAACATAGTACCATTCCCCCAATGCTCCTGCGTTCGCATCGTTCTCAACGATCACCGGCACGCGGAAGCACTCTCTCATCAGTTTGGCCAACTCGATGTCACACCAATCTGGCAAGTTCAGTGCGAGCCGCACCTTGCCCTGGGATGTATCAACTAATCCGGGCGAGCTGATGCTGACTCCGACCACATCGGCCGAAGGGCAGCCGTCAAGCAACACCTCGATGACGTGTCTCACCTGACTAACAACTCCCTCAGCGCCATGGCTGCGGTCGGTTGACAGAGTTATCGGGGGCTCGTGCGGAAGATCACGCAAAGAATCGACTAGCGCGCCGCGTATACTGGTGGCACCAATATCTACAGCAATTGTTACGAATTCTTTCGCGTCCATACCATTGGCCTAACTGCGGATACCTTGACACAATGCTTTGCCCGGGGCTTGTCGAGTCTAGGAAATGCTATCTAGCTACGAGATGAGTGGCTTGAATCGCTCAAGGTCTAGCTTCTGGAAAGGGTCCGCGCCCGACGAGTATGTTTCGGGTGAAGGAGATTCAACTGCAATTAGTTAAGCACGAAGCGAGTATTCTATCGACCTCCTTTCTAAGTGGCTCGAACCACTCCCTGTTCTCATACTTGCGTTGTAGCTCCTTCAAGACCTCGCTCACTCTTGAATAGGGATTATTCTGCCTGAAGAATCCCTGGTGACAGGTTCCTGGCAGAATATCACCAACTATCTGCCTCATCCCAACACCAGACTTGAGTCTTCTCTCTGCCAAACTTGCTATGAGCCTTGTCTGCAAGTCCATCACTGAATTGGCGTGCAGGACCAGGTCTTTCAATTCCTGTCTATCGATGCGCTGATCCAGATCATTCTGGTTCTTGTTTGTCCATAAGAGCCTAGTGATGGAATACTCGTGATAGTTTCCAGGTCCTCTAACTAGATTCTTCCTTCCTACGTCTTCTGGAATTCTTGAAGCGTCTTCACCCGGAGGTTCATCTCGTGGCCTTTTCTCTTCCTTGCCCCATTCCGGAGCCCAGCGAACATCCTCGGTGACAAGCAGTTCTCTTACGATGTTGTAATCTTGAATCAGGCTTGCCAGATACAGAATCGCTTCGCGGTAGCCGTCCCTCGCAGCTAGCCTATCTGGAATGGGACATCCAGCTATGTCACCCAGTTTCTTGAGCCCTTTCTCAACCTGCAGGGGATTAGCCCTTCTTCCCCAAAGGCTGCTGGCCGCGGCACCTATCAAGGCCTCGATGTCAGGAGTAATAGTCCCGCTTGACCACACAGCATCCCTATCCCAATCTCCAATCTCTATTGGATCGTCTCCAGCGATACCCACTCTTGGCTCCTAAAGACTGATAAAGACTCGGTTCGCCTTTGTGCGCCCCGCACCTTCGACCAAGCGCTCCTGATGTGTATCTGGGGAAACAGACCCGTCCAACGTTGGCCGTATCGTCACTAGAGGCACTCAGCAACGACTTCTAGCATAGCTCTGCCCCGAGAGCCCCACACTGGCAGGTATCACCGGCCTAGAGAACTTGACACATCTCGTAGGTTCTGTTGTCCCGTCAGCAATGGGCGTCACCAACTCACAAGACGGATGACCTTGAGCATGTTCACTCAGTCACAAATCCAAGAAGACACACAGCGTCCCCTTGAGGAATACTGAACTTTGGCTCAATGCCAAGCATGCCGGAATAGCCAGGTCGCACATTTCAGCCATCGTCAACTTCAAAATCAAAAAGATCTCGAACAGGCATCCCGAAAGCTGCTGCCAACCTCTCCAGAGTATCAAAAGACGGGGCATTGATTCCCCTCTCAATGAGGCTCAAGAAATCAACCGAAATCTCGGCCCTCTCCGCCATCAGCTCCTGCGAGAGCCCCGCTCTCTTGCGAAGCGTGCGAACTCTATTTCCAAATCGCTGTCGCAATGTAGCCATCATCCCTTTAATGCTACCGTAGTGATATTACGGAGTCCACCGAGCCAGATTACGGCTTTCCCAGCCTAGGTCCTTCCGGGAGGATCCCCAAGCGATACGTGACATTCTGTGGCCGGGCGTCACTCTACCCATTCTTTGCACACTTGCACCAACGCCGGGGGTTACTTAGGAATCGATAGGTTCTAACACGCCCCTGCGCAACTAGTCCCGGGGAGGTGATCAGGCTGAGCATGCTCTGCGAGAGGGAGTCATTACACCAGCAACGCTTCTCGCGAATGATGATACCGAACACCAGGCAATGGTAACTGATCCTCAAGCGGTTGCCTATAGCGGGTTCATGGATTGCGTGGCCCGCCCCCTGGCACTAGCCGCCCGCGGCCTATTTGAGGTTGGCCGCTATCCAGCTAGGAGCTCTGCTAGGCAGAACCGCCACAGGCAATGATTTCTTCATCGGCGCTCAGCTACATATGAGCGAATAGACGCCTTAAGGGAGGATGGCGGGCTTTCGAACGAACAAATTGTTGATGAGTTCCTTGAGCACCTGACGGGACAGAGGAGATGACCCAATTGGTGAAAAGGCGAAGACTCTCTTCCATGAGCCAAACAGGCGCAACTACATGGATGTATCCCGACGTCACTTTCGCCGCTCCGAGGGACGCACTGCGCCCCATAGAAGGACACTTTGGCTCGCTCTGGGTTTTCTTGTCCTTGCTCTCTGTACCCAACATGATGTGACAGTGGCCCGCAGAGTCGGCAATGCGTGTTTCGTGATTACCCGCGCGGCTCGATGCAGGGGACAGCGCACGGCAAAAAGTAGACCGGCCAGCAGAAGCCCAGCCATCTGCTGGCCACTTCGTCCACGATCCACCCCAGGATTCTGAAGACCTTGGACACTCTTCCCAGGTGTCCGTCCCACAGGATTGTTGAGCAGCCACTCGTCCCCAGGCGATTGACAAGGTTTCACGATTGTTGTACCATGTACTATAGGAGCAAGTTCGCCTAGCAGCACAGGAGCGTTTATCGCTGTTGAGATTGTACAAACCGGATTTCGCCAAACTTCGGGTCGTGCGCTAGAGCGTGCCGCAGAGCACAGCGTGGGAGAGGTGGCTGGTCCCCATCGCTCTCACCGAGGCAGCGGACAATCGGCGCTTGCAGAAATGCCATGATCGCTCTGGTGCCGAAGAGAAGACTGTCCGACGTCAGGTTACCCTCACGCGGCCTGCGGCGGACCGGTGGGCTCCAAGGTGGCTATCTGGGATGTGTTGACAGTACGGTTTGGAGAACTCAAGGTGTTACGCCAATGTTGGGACGAGGTGCGCGACGACCGTGCCCGGCGCGATGTCGAGATCGATGTGCTCCAGCACCGTGTCCCCGGTGGCATAGCGAAAGCTGACGTCGCGAAACTCGATGGCACCCCTGGCCCTGCCCGGCAACTGGACGGCATCAGGGCGTTCAA
>JAUVYF010000058.1 GCA_030603215.1 Candidatus Bipolaricaulota bacterium | reverse complement strand
CAAGGTCGAAAGACAGTAACCAGTGATGCGTGGAAGACACAGGATTAAGAAGAAGAGACAGTCGGGAGTCGGGAGTCGAGAAGCAGTCGGCAGCCAAAACCAGTTGAATAGTTAAATGGTTGAATAGGAACAAGGGTTCGTTGAGTTCGTTGGGTGAAGCAGTTGAGTACGAGATTGGTTGATTGATTAAGTAAGGAATCGCGAGCTGATTGCTGACATCTTGTGTAGTTTAACGTCGGACACCCCCGTGCAATAGAATTGCACGGGGCAAGCAGGTTCCGACGCTCCTATACTGGTAGTGAGGTAATTTGAAGGCAGGACGGTCGGTGGCTGGCCCCGTCAAGTAGATACTCTACTTGACGGGGTATTACGTGCCCCGTGAAGTGAGCCCAATCCCTCTACTTCATGGAGCCCGTCACCTGCATAATCCAACAGCAAACCCTCTGTACTCGCTCATACTTCAGGTCCAAAACGTGCCTTTGCTGTCTTGTATAATCTGGGAAATATTATGCTGCCCGGTTCAGGACAACGCGGCCACAGGCTATCACTAACAGCGGCTGTCTCGTCGCTGCGATGTTCTGAAGCGGGTTTCCCGGAAACGCAACGATATCAGCAACTTTTCCTTCAGACAGCGTCCCAATATGGTCCTGCAACCCTAGACAGTTTGCAGCGGTCTGCGTAACCGATGTCAAGGCTTCACCTTCATCCATCCCTGCCTCGACCATCAATTCCAATTCCCGCGCGTTCGTACCAAAGCTATCATGGAAGCAAAGGTCCGTCCCGAAAGCAATTCTGACCCCCATTTCTTTGGCTTTCTTGAATACCCACAAGGATTTCTCATGAGTGCCTTCTATTTTTCGGAGTGTGTGCTTCTCCAGCTTGCCGTTCCGAGCTCGTGACGCGATTTCGTCGCTCACCAGAAATGTCGGAACAAGGTAGACGCTTTTGGCTCGCATGAGTTGCAGTGCCTCTTCGTCCGCATAAGTGGCATGCTCGATGGAGGTCACACCCGCTTTAGCGGATATCTTAACTCCTTTGCACGCATGCGCATGAACTGCAACGGTCTTGTTCGCCGCTTTAGCTTCCTCTACTGCGGCTTCAATTTCAGCTTGGCTCATCTGGATGGTAGTCGGCTCGTCTCCTGCTGATAAGACCCCGCCAGTTGCGACAAGTTTAAGGAAATCCGCGCCTCGAAAGATGTTCTCCCGAACGGCCTTTCGCGCCTCGTCCGCTCCATTGACGTTGATCGCGCCGAAGTCGATGTGATTACACTCCGCCGGCACAAACATATCTGCGTGTCCACCTGTCCCTTGGATGTATCGTCCAGACGCAAGGATCCGCGGACCTTCGACATACCCTTCTAAAATGGCGTCACGTAACGCGACTGCATAGCCTCCACGACCTTCCATCGCTCGAAGCGTCGTGAATCCGGCCAACAAACAACGCCGCGCGTCGTCAGCGGCCCTAAAGCCGATCAGTGCCGTGGTGTCACGCACAAGACAGTCCATCATCCTTGCTGCGTCCACACCAAGGTGAACGTGACAATCAATCAGACCCGGTACCAGCGTCGCATCCGTCAAGTCTATGACCGAACTCTTTACTGTGCACCCCGCATTCGAAGCGGGACGGATTTCCGAAATTCGGTCCTCCTGTACGACCAATTCGACGTTCTTTTCCAGGCCCTTGTCCGCACTCCACATGCGCTGAGCCCTTATGATCAATGCCTTTCTTTCTCTCGACATCCGGTCCTCCATTCGTTTCTTTTTCTGAACCACCGCCGCTTGCTGTTCAAAGCGTCCTTTTTAACTCAACCGCCCCAGCTTTCGGTCATATTGCTCCAGCCAAATCAGGTGCTCAGCGAATCTGTCGATCAATTCGTGCCATAGTTTGGCCCCGATCTCTTCCGTTGCCGGGGTTGGGTCCCCTAACGCCCCAGTGCTGCTAACTTCGCCCATAAGAAACACTTCTCCGCCCCTCCGATAGGCGTCTTCCATTGATCGCACTTCTGGGCAGACGGCCTCTTCGACCTTGACCAAGTGGCTCCGTCTACCTAGCGCAAGCGCCGTCTCCATCGCGGCAGCATGCCCAGAAGGGATCCCCGGGAAGTATTTTTCTTGGAGCTCTCGCCAGTCTTTGTCCACCTGCAAGATCCGGATGGTCACATCGTGTCCTGCCTCGGTAAGCTCCGCCTTGATGTCCCACAAAAATCCTTCTATGAAATGCCCTCCGCAGCCCTTGAGTATAGCGAGGCGCCGAAAACCAGCTTGAGCCACGCTGCGAATAATGTCTTGCACCATCTGACCATACACTTCCATTCTAAGGCTGATCGTTCCCGGGAAACCGTGATGTTCGGACGCTGGACCGTAGGGAATAGTTGGCATGACCAGTACTTTAGTCTGGGCGCGCTCCATGGCCAGAGAAGCGCCTTCGAGCGCCAGCGTCGAGGCCTGAAAGGTATCCGTATCCACCGGTAAGTGTCCCGCATGCTGCTCGGTACAGCCTGTGGGCAAGATGACCAAATAACTTTCCTTAGCGCGCTCGTGCAATTCTTTCCAGGTAAACTCTCCGTATCTTACGCGATTCATTACTCCCTCCTTCCTTCTTCGTTATCAGACATCGGTCGACGATCCAGGAATGCTCATGCTTGGGCCAACGCCCCGCTTTAGCCTCTCAGTCTGGGGTCCAAAGCGTCCCGCAATCCATCGCCAGCCAAGTTAAAGCCCAGTACAACCAGCATAATAAACAAGCCTGGGATGATACTAAGGTGAGGCGCGCGAACGATGAACCCCCGGCCCGCCGAAAGCATCGCGCCCCACTCCGGTGTCGGGGGTTGAATACCAAACCCTAGGAAGCTTAGGCTCGATGCAACAAGGATCGCCGTACTGATTCGAAGCGCGCCCATGACAATTACGGGAGCAATCGAATTGGGCAGAACGTACTTCCATACGATTCGTCGACTCGATGCACCGTACGCGCGGGCCGCTTCTACATAGACCGTTTCTCGCTGGGCAAGGACGGTGCTGCGTGTAACCCGAGCAAATCCTGGAATGGACGGGATTGCAGCTGCCAGCACGAGATTCAGCAATCCTTGTCCCAAAATACCCATGATGGCCAGAGCAAGAAGAACAGCGGGAAAGGCATACAGTGTATCCATCGTACGCATCAGAAAGTGATCGACGATTCCACCGTAGTATCCCGCGCTCGATCCGATCAACACACCCAGAAGAAGCCCTACCGCTACCGCAGAGAATCCAACGGCCAAAGAGATCTGACTGCCGTAGATGATGCGCGAAAGAATGTCTCGACCAAATTGATCCGTTCCAAAAAGGTGCGTTGCGCAGGGTGTCAGAAGACGGTTTCCTAGATCGATCGCGTTTGGATCGCTGGGGGCGATAATCGGAGCTAACATCGCAGTCAGAAGTAACATAGCAATGATTACTATGCCAGTCATTGCCCCTTTGTTTCTGCACAGTTTGCGTAGGGTCTCAGCAATCAAAGATTGTTTTCTCATACCTATCACTCAGTTGTATTTCACTCGGGGATCGAGAGCCACGTACGAGATATCGACCAAGACATTGACTGCCACAACCACAACCGCCACAACTAGCACAACACCTTGCACAACTGGGAAGTCATGACTTTGCATTCCGTAAACGGCAAAGCGGCCCACACCTGGAAGGGCGAATACGGTTTCTGTGACAACCGCCCCTCCCATTAGCGCGGCAAATTGCAGCCCCAGTACTGTCACCAACGGCAGAAGTGCATTCCTCAAACCGTGTCTCATCACTACCAGCCCTTCCCTTAGGCCCTTCGCTCTGGCGGTTCTCACATAGTCTTCGCCCAATACGTCAAGCAATGTGGATCGAGTAATCCTGGCAAGCAATGCTGCCATACCTAATCCCAGGGCGAAGCCCGGAAGGATCAGATGACGAATAAACGCGGCAAAACCATCTCCACTTATGGATGCGTAGCCAGACCCAGGGAACCAGGAGAGCTTGAATGAAAAAATAAAGATGAAGATGACACCAACCCAGAATACCGGTGCGGACACCCCAAGTAGAGCAAAGCTCATGCTCCCATAGTCCAGAATGGAGGCACGACGTATCGCTGAAAGCGTGCCCAAAGGAAGTGCCAATAGAACCGCAATGATCAAAGAGGAGATCGTCAGTACAAGTGTTACCGGAAGGCGCTGAAGCAAAGCCGAAAGCACCGGCCGTTTGGATACAATCGATTCACCCAAGTCTCCTCGCAAGATGTTAGATAAGAAACGCCCATACTGAACGTAGATGGGCTGATCAAGCCCAAGATTGTGTCGCAGCGCCTGCAAGTCCTCCGCCCGTGCACCCGCCCCTAACATGATCAACGCCGGGTCTCCGGGGGTTACATGCATGATGAGAAACGCCGCAATCGATACTCCAAAGAGAACTGGGATACTACTTAGAATCCTTATTAGTACGTATTTGCTCAGTTGGTCTCACCTCTTCCGATCACCAGGCTAAAAAAAACTCGCGGCCGGAAGTCCAGCCGCGAGGCGGTATTACTCGATTCACATCTCGTGCACTACCTTACTCGACCCAAACGTTGACTTCTGGGCTAACCAGCGTAAACCAACCTTGGAAGTGAGCCTGCAAATCGTGAACACGCGACGTTTTAGCAAGAAATTCGGGTTTCCAGTAGAGAGCAATGTGAGGTAGCTCTACTGCAACAATCACTTGAGCTGCTTCGTAGTAGCTCTTCCTTTCATCAAGAGTTGATGCAGTAGCACCGTAGTCCAACAGCTTATCCACCGGAGCGTTCTTGTAGAATGCGTTGTTGCCGCCACTTCCCCAGTTGTCCGAATGAAGCAACCAGTACAGATAGTCATGCGGATCGGGAGATCCACTCCATCCGAAGACACCCAGATCGAAATCTCCGTCATTTGCCCGCTGTAACAGCGTTCCGAATTCGGGCGAATCAATAGTCGCTTCGATGTTTAGCTTCTTAAGAGTCGCCTGAAGAATGATGGCAATGGCCTGACGGGCGGCGTCGGACATGGCCAAGATTTCACACTCAAAACCGTCTGCGTATCCCGCCTCGGCCATAAGCTGCTTGGCGCGTTCAAGATCATAGCCTGGAGCCAAGGCTTCGATCACTTCATTGTACGCCCAGGAGGCCGGCGGCAGCGTGCCATACGCGCGGATTGAATCGCCGATTCCAGGATAAACCGCATTCAAGACCTCATCGGTATCAAAGGCAAGGTTCAGGGCCTGGCGCACTCTAAGGTCCAGGAATGGATTCTTGCCGGTCTTCTCGTAAAGCGAGGTTCTCTCCGGATGCATGTTGATACAGACGTAGTAGTAACCGCCGCCTGGCATAACCTGCAGATTGCCTGCCGTCTTCATGTATTCAACATCGTCTGGAAGCACGTCCTCAATGACATCCACATCGCCCGTCAAAACACTCATTTCAGCGACAGAGGTTTCTGGGATAGGACGAAAAATGACTTTGTCCAGGTTCGGCTCCGCCACCCAGTAGTCCGCAAAACGATCTAGCACCACTTCTTTGTCCTGAATCCACGAAACAAACCTAAACGGTCCGCTGCCCACGGGATTTCGGGCGAAGTCGTCTCCGAGGCGCTCGATTTCCTCTTTGGGAATAATGCTGAGACCAGGGTTGGCGAGAATCGCCAAGAACGGAGCAAACGACTCATTCAGGACGAACTCCACGGTGAATTCATCAACAGCTCTAACTTCTTTCACCATGTACAGTCGCTGCCGAGGGGCCTTGGTTTCGGGATCCATCATCCGGTGCATGGTCCACACAACGTCCTCCGCTGTAAGCGTGCGTCCGTTATGGAACGTCACATCCTCTCTTAACCAGAACACCCACCGGGTTGGTTCAGGATTCTCCCATGAAACAACGAGACTGGGCACCAGATCACCATCGAGGTCAAATCGAACAAGTCGGTCAAAGACCTGATCAATAATCTCCATAGAATACTGGTCAAGTGCCATGGTAGGATCAAGTGTCACCGGATCCTTGGCCAAGGCAATGGTTAGCGTTCCGCCAACTTTAGCCCCCAGGCCAGAAACTGAGACCAGAACGACCAGCAAGAGCGTTGCGGTACAAAAGTACTTCAACCATTTCCGCATTACTATCATCCTCCTCCTTAGTAAGCGCAAAATTCGCGTACCAAACAAAACACCAACTCCTACAAGAAAAGTAACATCGCCAGACACAGGATATGCGTCGGGGCGATGGATCTTTCCGTTTCAGTGGATCATAGCACAGCTTCCTAGTGAAATCAACCAAGGAATTACCTCGCCTAAGGGTGCATGGGGGCAAGTCAGGGTACATGGGGTCTACCATTGTATTTTACACAGGTGGCAGGCATGCCGTTGTCAAGTAGAATATCTACTTGACGGGGGTGTGGCTCACGGGGTCCGCAGGCCTCCTTGCCTGCTGCAGGCAAGTATAAGGTACTGCTCGCTCTGAATTGCTACCCCGTTCTCCAGATTCCTGGGACAGCACAGTTATCTCTGACTGACCTTGCATTCTGGCCCCGGCTGTAGCAACATCAATTTCTTCTCAATTCTAGGTCAACTTTCCATCGTTCTTTCATCAATTCTATATCTTTTCTCTATTGATTATGAAGTAGGGTTATGCCCCACCGAATTCCGACCACGGATGGACACGGACAAAGCTTAACCACGGATGGACACGGATATACACGGATAAGATAGTCAATAAACATTCCTATCAAGGGATTCCAATCTGTGTACATCTGTGTTAATCCGTGGTCCAGGGATTCCGATATTGGGCGGTGACCTGTTCATTCTCAGTGTTTCTTATCACCTCAGCGATGCGGTTCGCGATTGCGCTTGCTTATAGCGGAGCAGTCCAGCCCCACGAAGTCAGCTACCTCTTTGAGCCCATGCTTGTGAACGCCAACGCCTGGTAAGTCCGCTCGTTGGAAAGGAGACCAGAACGGGTTACCTCAACTACTTGCGCAGCCTCCCGAAATGGCTGGTCAATCGTGCCATAGTTATAGATAGGCTGCGGCGCGAGGAGGGTGAAAACGAGGATGCCTAGCACCTATACCGCTAAATACACGAAGATCAGCTCCGGTTACATGGGACAATTGGTCGAGTGGCCCGAAGTGGTCACTGAAGGGCAGACCCTAGAAGAATGTCGGGAACTGCTCAAGGACGCACTACATGAAATGGTCTTGGCCTATCGCCAGCAACACAGAGAGATCCCGCTCGGTGGAGCTCTCTTTGAGCAGGTTCCAATCGAGATATAGATGTCAGTCAAACGCCGTGATCTGGTAACATACCTTGAACAGAATGGGTTTTCTCTCCTGCGTGAAGGCGGTGTCATTGGCCGGGTTAGTATCCCCGGGTAAGGGTCACCTGGTGTCCCCGGGGTAGGGTCACCTGGTGTCCCCACTCGATATCGGCTAATTATCCTCCATGTTGAGCAAACGTGGAGGTGCAGATGGAGAGACTACACATGAATGACATACAAGAGATCATCTACAGGTTACGCAAAGGTCAATCAGTGGAAGCAATACACCGTGACACGGGTCATGCCAAGAAGACGATCCGTAAGTACCGCGAGTTGGCGGATAAACACGGCTTTCTGGAGAAGAACAGAGGACTACCTGCTTCAAGCGAGCTGGCAGCGGTCCTTGGACCGGTACGGCAATGCAAGGTCAGAAGTGTGGCTCTGGCTTTGCGGTCACGGAGTTCGTTACTAGTGTCTCGCACTTCCCGCAGTTCGTTTTGTATTCCTGGCATGTGTTAGTATCTGTGCAAAGGCGGTCGCATGATGGAAGGTACCAAGCTTGAACAGGTCGTGGAGGAGTTGACGTTGCTGTTGCTCTACTTGACGTCGTGGGAGGAGGACCTCGCGCCAGGAGCGCCAAGAGTCCATCGAACATGGAAGAATCACCGGTTCGAAGCTCTGGATTCTCTGGTAGAGAAGGGCTACCTGGACACAACTCACAGGGCGAAGTCGGTTCGAATCACTGCCGACGGCCTCACAAAAGCCCTGGAGCTGCAGAAGAAGTACTTGGAAAGGTAGTGGCTGAATTACAGGCCAGCGCTGACTACCTGTGGCGGAAGACGGCTTTTGGGTCACCTATCCATTAGGCGGTGTGTATGAACGCAAGACGAAGCAAGGAAGAGCCACTAACTGAGGTCTACGAACTGGAAATCGCACTATTTGGCATTGCACCACGGATTTGGAGACGGTTTGCAGTGCCGGGAAGAATGACGTTGGCAGGTTTGAACGACGTGATCCAATGCGTTATGGGGTGGACAGATTCGCACCTTCATGAGTTCATCGTCGACGAGCGTCACTATACGGCCTACTTTCTCAACATGGATCGGGAGCTAGCTGAAGCAATGATCGACGAGGAGACAGTCAGGCTGCACGAGGTCGTGAATAGACTAGAAACACGGTTGAGGTATATCTATGACTTCGGAGATAGCTGGCAACACGAACTAGACGTGAAAAGGATCGGGCCACCAGACTCAACCGTTCGATATCCTACATGTCTGGCAGGAGAGCGAGCTTGTCCGCCAGAGGACTGCGGCGGTGTGGGAGGATATGCGCACCTGCTGGAGGTTCTCTCAGACCCGTCTCACGACCAGCATGAGGAACTACTGGAATGGGTTGGAAGACAATACGATCCTGAGTTGTTCGACTTGAGGGCTATCAACCGTATTCTCAGAGTACTCCAAGTGTCCTGAGGAACAGATAAACAGCGCGCTTTCAGAGATGTCCTCTGTTACCGAGAGGGATATCGGGTGCGTGGACAGGAGAAGGCTGTTGTAGTACCCTTCCTCGTGAGGTGATTGACTATGCCCAATACGTACAAGGCGGTAACCAAGCAAGATGGCAACTGGTGGATCGGATGGATCGAGGAAGTCCCCGGTGTCAACTGCCAAGAACGTACTCGGGAAGAGCTTCTTACCAGCCTGAGGGCAAGTCTCTCCGAAGTGCTTGAGTTCAATCGGCAAGATGCGATCCATGCAGCTGAGTCTGGCTACACTGAAGAACTCGTCACTGTATGAAACGCACTCAACTACTGAAGCATCTCCGTGCACAGGGATGTGTTTTCATTCGGGAAGGACGCAGCCACTCCTGGTGGGTGAATCCATCACAGAACAAGCGGTCGTCAGTTCCTTGCCGCTCCGAGATCACTGACCAATTGTCGCGGAAGATCTGCAAGGACCTGGGAATTCCCTTCACGAAGTAGCACCAAACGCAGGCATCGTTGTTGCGTGTGCTTCTTCTCAAAAAAAGGTCAGGGCTACACTGTTGACAGTTCTAACCCTTTGTCTATCGACATAATCTGTTCTCTAGGTTTCGTATCTGTCGTTATCTGTAAGGAATTCCGGGGAGGCATACCCCCAAATCGTGATGAGTGAGATAGAAGCAGTCCAAAGTCCAACGTCCAGCGTCCAAGATCGAAAGACAGTAACCAGTGATGCGTGGAAGACACAGGGTTAAGGATTATGGAGTATGGATTAAGGGAAAAGACACGAAAACCCAGTCGGGAATCGAGAAAAGGCGAGTTGAATAGTTGATTGGTTGACTGGTTGAATAGGAACAAGGGTTCGTAGGGTTCATTGAGTTCGTTGCCCCGTAGAAGTATAACTACTAAGATCACTTCACCCCGTGAAATGCAAACAGAACAAGATTGCACAGGGCAGGCGGGGGAGGGGTTCGTTGGGTAAAGCAGTTGAGTATGAGATTGGTTGATTGGTTGAGTAAGGAATCGC
>JAUVYF010000071.1 GCA_030603215.1 Candidatus Bipolaricaulota bacterium | reverse complement strand
CCAACCAGGACCGCCTGATAGCCTGCCGCAATCAACCGCGCGAGGATCTCCTTAACATAAGGATGCGAGAGGAAGATCTTCTCGGCATCGATTTTGTACGTCATTGGTCTCCTTGCCACTCTAGTAAGGACCTCCTTACTGACATATTCGTCTCTCGCCCGTTCGTTTCACTCACTCAAGTGGCTAAGCTCGCCAAGAGAAGCAGAAATATGGGTCTTGAAGGCACAGACATCTTACTGCGATTAAACAGTATTCTACCACGAAGGATACATGCCTAGCACCTTTGTTTTCACCCTGTTTCTTGCTTTCCTTGGCGTTCTCTGCGTCTTTGCGAGAGTCATAAGCTCTTTCTCTCGCCCGTTCGTTTCACTCACTCAAGCCGCTAAGATCGCCAAGGGTTACTGGTTCTTACTCTCTGCGTCCTCTGCGTACTCTGCGGTTAAATGTCTTTGTCTTGGCAGTAAGCTGCCTTGGCTTCTAACCCCATTTTCTGCCTTTCTTTGCGATCTTTGCGTCTTTGCGAGAGGCTAAGCTGGTGAGTCTTTCTCTCTGCGCTAGCTTGCCTTAACGGCGAGGAACCATAAAATAAGAGAAAGATCAGAGGGGGCAAAGCATGGGAAAACAAGAAGTACTTGATAGCACTCTAAAACAGATCAAGAAAGCGTATGGTGAGGGGGCAATTATGTGGCTTGGTGACGGGGCCCAGGTATTGCAGGTGGAAACAATCCCTACTGGGTCTCTTGCGCTTGACATTGCAATTGGTGTTGGTGGTATGCCGCGCGGAAGAGTCGCTGAGATCTTCGGCTCAGAGTCAAGCGGGAAGACAACGCTTGCTCTACACATAATTGCAGAAGCTCAGAAAAAAGGAGGCATAGCAGCTTTTGTTGACGCGGAACATGCTCTTGACCCAACTTACACTCGTGCATTAGGAGTGGACCTTGACCACATGCTCCTTGCACAGCCAAACTCAGGAGAACAAGGGCTCGAGATTACTGAACAGCTTACCCGCAGTGGAGCGATTGATATTATCGTAGTTGATTCTGTAGCTGCGCTTGTTCCCATCGCCGAGATCGAAGGACAGATGGGCGATGTACAGGTGGGACTGCAAGCACGATTGATGAGTCAAGCGATGCGCAAGCTATCAGGCGCAATCTCTCAGTCAAGAACCATCGTTATCTTTACAAACCAGCTTCGTTCGGTAATCAGTGGATCGCGCTTTGGTCCTTCAACCACTACCTCAGGAGGACGTGCTCTCAAGTTCTACGCCTCCCTACGACTGAGCTTGTGGCCATCTAGCAGGATCGAAGAAGGTTCATCGGAAATCGGAAGAACTATCAACGTGCGTGTGGTAAAAAACAAGGTCGCTCCACCATTCAAGGAAGCAACCTTTGACATCATCTATGGCAAGGGAATCGTGCGTTCACGCGATCTATTGCATACGGCAGAATCACTTGAGCTCGTTACACGCAGTGGCTCCTGGTACTCCTTTAATGATACACGCCTTGGCCAGGGTATTGGGAACAGCGCCCGTGCGTTAGAGGAAGACCCACAACTTGCCAATGAGATTGAAGCAGCTATTCGAGACAAGGCCGGTTTTCCCAACACCCCCACAGAGGAGGTTGCAGACGCCGACTGACCCCTGGCAAAGCTTGATTCGCTTACTTCGGTATCGGCCACGCAGCATAGCAGAGTCCCGGACAAGGCTTCAGTCGCAGGGATTCTCCGATGAGGCGATTGCACAAACACTGCAACGAGCTGAGGCAGCGGATCTGTTGAATGATAGTCTGTTTGCCCGGTTGTGGGTGGAAGACAGGCTACTGAATCATCCCCTTTCACGACAAGCTATCAAGCGAGAACTCCTCGATAAGGGCATCGCCAAATGTACGGCTACGCAGACGGTGGAACAGCTCTACTCTCCTGAGAAAGAACGACTACTTGCTGTTAACCTGGCCCAGGAACGTTTCAAGCGCTATCATGGGTTAGACGAGAAGCGCCGTATCCGCCGAATGATGTCTTACCTCACCCGGCGCGGGTTTTCCTTTTCCCTTGCGCGAGAGATAGTTCGTTCCCTTGAAGTTCAGTACAATGATGACTAGGAGTACTTCTGTTTCATTATGGTGAATAGATGACTAAGATACGAGTTGGCACAGGAATAGATTTTCACAGATTGGTCAACGGAAGACCACTCATTATTGGTGGAGTAAACATTCCGTATTCCAAAGGACTTGTTGGACATTCTGATGCCGATGTCCTTACCCATTCCATTTGTGATGCACTCCTCGGGGCGGCTGGGCTGGGCGATATTGGAACACACTTTCCCGACTCCGACGAGCGCTATCATGGAATCGAGAGCCTAAAGCTACTTAAACAGGTAATCGCAATCCTTGCTAAGGCAGGGTACCATACTGTGAATGTCGATAGTTCACTCATTGCACAGGAGCCAAAGCTAACCCCCTATTTTCCTGCAATGAAAAGACGGCTTGGGAATGTACTTCACCTTTCATCTGAATGCATCGGCCTTAAAGCGACAACAAGCGAGGGAATGGGGGCGCTGGGCCGTGGAGAAGGGATCGCCGCAACTTGTGTATGTCTTATCGAAAAAGCTTGAGGATGTCTTGATAAGTAACAAGGAGCATCAGCGCAATCAGAACGAGGAAGCCAATCGCGTGAATCATTCCTTCCCGCTCGGGTGGGATTGGTTTTCGCCGAATGGTTTCGTACAAGGCAAAGGCAGCGCGACTCCCGTCAAGAGCAGGGAACGGAACCAAATTGAGCAGTCCCAGGCTCAAGCTCAAGTAAGCGAAAAGCCGTAGAAAGACACTCGCCCCTTGTTTTGCCCAATCCGCAAGCATGCGCGCAATCCCGATCGGGCCGGCCACTGTGTCGCTTGGCGAAATCTGCCCAGCGATGATACCGCGGATCCAGCCGATCATTAACCGCACGTAACTTGCAAACTCTCCTGCGCCGATGATAATCCCTTTGGCGAAATCAGGGCGGCGGTAGGTGGTTCCAAGATCGGCGAATGTTATTCCTGAGAAGACCTGATCAAGATCCAATCCACTCGTCTGTACAAGGTATGTTTCTCTCACGCCTATGCGCAGGACGCTGATCTCAACTGACTCAGTCGGGAGATGTTCATTCATCCTCAGAAGGAGATCGATGCCTGTTCTTGTGGGCACGTCCCCCACCGAAACAATCGTGTCTCCCATTCTCAATCCAGAGGCAAGGAGCGCCGATGATGGATCAAGGGCGGCTAATGTATTCGTGTAAGTGATCGGACTCGGATAGATCCCAATGAGGTAACGCCCTTCTCCCTCGTCAAACTCGGGGGTCATCGTGAAGCCGCGACGACTGCCATCTCGTTCAACCACCACCTCGATTGGCGCACCTTCGCATCCCTGAATCGCGCGGTCCAAGTCCTCGACCGTATAAGTTGGGACTCCTGCAATGGAAATTATCCTATCGCCAGGAAGGAGCTTAACCTCAGCTGGTTTCCCGGGAATCAGCGCAGCTACTTGCACCAGCGGAACCCCAAACATCCACAGCGCCAGGACAAGAACGACGAGAGTCATCAACAAGTTAGCGGATGGGCCGGCCAAGCTGATCAAGATGCGAACAAACGGTGGCCTGTTGTAAAGGAGGCGCCCCTTGGGAATCTCGGAATCCGTTTCCTCACGATCTTCTCCGGCCAGTCGTACATAGCCGCCAAACGGAAGCGCGCGAATTGAGTAGAGTGTCTCGCCAATCCTATGTGAGACAAGTTTGGGGCCAAATCCGATGGCAAACTCTTTTACGTACACTCCGGTGAGCTTAGCTGCGAGAAAGTGCCCGCCTTCATGTACCCCAACTAGCACAAGAATCGTTCCGACAAGAAGCAGAAATGTAATCATCTACAACCTTTCTACCCGCATAATCAACACCTTGTTCGTTTCTGAGCTAACTCGTACCGCATTGGATAACCGTACCCCTACCACCCACAGAATCCTCTCCTTATCACACAAGAGTGGCAATCTACCGCGTTCGTAGAACGGAACGTGTTCATCGATTAGGAAATTCTTAAGTTTCTTCTCCTCGTTCATCCCCAATGGGCAGAACCGATCGCCAGGCTGGCGGCTGCGAAGACAGAGAGGGAAACGCACACACGCAACGTCAGCAACCTCGACTGTTTGATCGGTTGACGATAGTTGAACCTTGTCCCTCCATTCAATAGATAACGTCACGCTGATCTCAAGAGAAGGAAGCTCCGTCTTTCCAAGCTCCAGCGGAAACTCATATGGCGGCGGCATTTTCGGAGGTTGTGTGCTAAGGGCTAACTCATCACCCTGAGCTCGCGCATTGATTCCGGGAAGGTGCGTTTCTCCGTGAGCACGAGAAGAAGAAACAAGCCGGCAAAGAGACTCGATGTGAGATCTTTCGATACCCTGCAAGTCTCCGCGCAGAGAAGCGATTCCGCGCCGGATAAGCAGAGCACAAATTGAAGGGGAAAACCCGGCAAGTTTGCTCCGGAAAAACGTTACCTCCCTCTCTTTCTCCCGCATGAGAACTTCTTTCCAGGGGCGATCAAGAAGCATTCCAAGCGCTTGCTGTTCTTCCAGAATAAGATCGGCGGTTCGTCCCATTGCAGCAACGACACGTGGATTATGTTGCTCTAGTAAGGGAAGAACCTTGCAGCGAATCCAATTCCGCGAATACGTCATGTCCTTGTTTGTTCTATCTTCACGCCATGCCATGCCCCTATCACACGCAAAGGCCAATACCTCCTCTCGCGATACATCAATCAATGGACGAATATAAGCCTTGGTTGCCGGGCGTATCCCCTGTAACCCTGTCGGACCAGCGCCACGAATCAGGTTGAACAACAGTGTTTCCACACGGTCGTTTCGTGTATGTCCAAGCGCGATGACTCGGGCACCAACTGCACGCGCAGTCTCCGCAAGAAAGCGCTGTCGCGCCATTCGGCCTGCTTCTTCTATTCCCACCCCTTTTTCTTCGCTTACGGCACGAACATCGATTAATGCACTTTCTACTCTGATCTTTTTCTTTCTTCCCAAAGAGGCAACAAATTGCTCGTCCGCTTCTGCTTCAATGCCACGCAAGTCATGATTAAGATGCGCGATGACAAGCTCAAGCCTGTTCTCCTGCGTCAATAGACAGAGAATCTCAAGGAGGACGACCGAGTCTGCGCCTCCAGAGACAGCAACAAGGATCTTGTCTCCTGGCTTGATCAAGTCATACCGCTCGATGGTCGCCCTTACCGTAGATAGCAACATGAGCCAATTGTGAGGGCAAATCCTTGACAAATCAATGCTTGCCCCGCCTGCCCTGTGAAATCTTCTTCTGTTTTGTATTTCACAGGGTGAAGTGACCCTGGCCTTTCTACTTCACTGGGGCTTGCCCCGCTTGCCCTGTGAAGTGACCCTGACCTTCCTACTTCACTGGGGCCTGCCCTGTGCAATCTTTTTCTGCTCTCTATTTCACAGGGCCTGCCCTGTGCAATCTTTTTCTGCTCTGTATTTCACAGGGTGAAGTGATCTTGATCCTCCTACTTCACTGGGGCTTGCCCTACTCCCCTGCTCCTCCGCACCCCTGCACCTCCGCTCCCCTGCAGCTTGCTGTGGGGTTCTCTATTCCACTAGTGGTTTGGTCATTCGGATAGAAAGCGGTATAACTATAGCATGAGACTATGTGTCGGCGTCATGACCATCATTCTAGTACTGTCTACGGTAGCATTCGCCTACCCTAAACACGCTTTCCTCGACCTTCCTATCGCTGTTAGTTTAGGCAATCCCGGTCGTTCCTACATCCAAATCAGTGCGTCGCAAGAAGGCCCTACTCTTAGTATTGGACGAGCAATTGCACCTTCAATTGATATTGTAGTACGTATCTCCGCACAAGCGCCTTTCTCCCCATTGCTGCATATAATGTTGCTGAAGGGCCTTGGGCCATTAAGCATTGCTTTAGATGTTGACTACGATGGACTCTGTGTAATGGTAGGCCTCTTCTTCGGATCGGTGCGCATTGACTGGGGAAGAACCATCGGCCATGAGGAAGAAAAATGGGTAGCGTTCACCGTTTCGCTCGAACAGCGCCTTAGTGTCATTATCGGCTTGGAAGCAATAGAGAGAACCATTTCCTTCCTTGGTGGGCTCCGCCTATTCTCCGCGGGCGGCCCTTGGGGAGGGTCTGTTCTGTTTCACCACCAACAGCTCGAACTTTCTTTTGGAGGCTACTTTTGACTCGCGCATTGGCCATTTTCTTCTTAACAATCCTTCTGTTCACGTCAAACATCTTCGCCACATCATTGACAATTCTCTATACCAACGACATTCATTCCCGCCTTGAGCGCTTGGAAAGCCTTTCGTCTCTAATCGCTCAAGAAAGGGCTAAGAGTGACTCTGTATTGTTGTTTGATGTGGGGGATGCCTGGCATGACTTCCGCGTACCGATCTACGCGGTTTGGGGTGCAAGTGAAACCGCAACTTGGATGAATCAGATTGAATATGATGCAATGGCATTGGGGAATCATGAGATGTACTGGGGGGCGGAAAGACTAGCTAGCCTTTCCGCAAGCCTAAATTTCCCCCTCTTGTGCGCTAATCTTCGCAGCACCTTTCACACCACAGCGCCGTTTTCCCCCTACACTCGCATTTTGGTGGGCGATCTGCAAGTACTGGTGGTGGGACTAATCGGCCCTGGGCTCCTCCCCTACCAAGACTTCCCCTGGCTCCATTATGAACAGCCAGAAAAGGTATTGGAAGACCTATTGATACAAGAGGGCAGTATGGCTGATCTTGTCATCGTTCTTGGACACCTTTCAGTCGGAGAAGCAAGCAGAATTGCTCAAGCCATTCCCGACATTGATGTGTTTCTCACTGGGCACTCTCATGAGATAACACCAGAGCCAGTCAAGGTTGGCCAGACCCTAGTATTACAGGCTGGTGCATTTGGCCACTTTCTGGGAAGGTTACAACTTGAGATCAATCCAAGTACAGGAAGGATCGCTTCGGCGGATAACACACTCTTACCCACAGAAGAAACCCCCATTTCAGCCGAAGAGGGTTGGACACGTCTCCTGAAGGTGGCAGTGCTTATAGCAGGCTTGCTTTCCCTTCTCTTCTTCTAGAACTGGTAGGATAGAGCAATGCCTTCCTGTATCAGCCCGATGGAGAATCCGCGTTCCTTGGCGACGGTGTAAGCATCATATGCACTATAGAGTGACCATGCAAGGTGAGCCAATCCGATGAGCGAATAGCCATAAAAGCCAGGGTCAGAAAGGAGAGAGGCAAGGTACAACCCGCCGACCCACAGGGCCACATCAACCCCAAAGTGGAACGCCGCTTTGCTCATCTCATCGTTCAACAGCTGGCCAAATCCAGGGATACAGAATGACGCGATCGCAGGGATCCAGACATCGGTGTTTTGTTGAGCATTACTAGTCACTACCATTCCAATGAGCAAGATTGCTACCACTAATGAAATCAGCACACACTTCCCCATACCACTCCCCTCCTCTTCTTGATCGCATTGGAGGAACCACCATTTCTGTTACTGATTCAGCAACAGTTCTCTTCTCTTACTCACTATTTAGCTTTATCAAGATTTCATCGGGGATATCAAAGTTAGCAAAGACTTCCTGGACGTCCTCATTATCATCAAGCTCATTGATTAGCTTTATCACTTTCTCGGCGGCACGGCCATCAACCTTGGCAGTATTCTGAGGAACCATCGTTGCCTCAGTACGACTGGGGACGACGCCTGCCTTCTTGATCCCTTCACTGAGAGCGGCAAGATCCGCTGGCGCGCAGTAGATTTCAATAACATCCCCTTGGTCATCAAACTCTTCGGCGCCAAGTTCAATCAAAGACATAAGAAATTCATCTCGATCCAGATCTTGAGGCAGTTGTTCAATCACAATCATCCCCTGCCTACGGAATAACCAGGATACACTGCCAACAGAAGCCAAGCTCCCACCATGTTTCACAAAAATATGACGAATGGCAGCAGCAGCGCGATTACGGTTGTCGGTTACTGCTCGCACCAACACGGCTACTCCTTCCGGCGCATATCCCTCATACGTAACCTCTTCATAGGAAACACCATCAAGCTCTCCTGTCGCTCTCTTGATTGCTCGGTCGATGCTGTCCTTGGGAAGGTTTGCTGCATGTGCCCGCTCCAGAGCTTGCGCCAATCCCGAATTGTTAACGGGGTCCGGGTCTCCATTCCTTGCTTGCAACGTGATTTCCTTAATCAACTTGCCAAATAATCCAGAGCGCTTCTTATCTTGCCGCTCCTTTCGATACCTAACATTCTGCCATTTGGAATGTCCTGACATACCTTCTCCTCTATTTACTCACCATTATTGGTCATCATAGCATTTTGTTGTCATGCGATGCAAGCAGTTAAGCTTCGGCTCCCCATGCTCCAGCCAAGCTTTATCTCTCGCCCGTTCGTTTCACTCACTCAAGACGCCAGGATCGCAGAGGAAGGCAGAGATATGAGTTTAAAACAAAGACATGTTATTGCTAAAGGCAAAGTCATTTTACCGCAGAGGGCGCGGAGATCGCAGAGGAAG
>JAUVYF010000094.1 GCA_030603215.1 Candidatus Bipolaricaulota bacterium | reverse complement strand
CCTGGAGCGGCAAAGACAGATCCGATCGATACGAGAAAGATCCTGGAGCTGTTCCGCTTAAAGGATCACTTGCCATTGGCTAAGGATGCGCTCCAAAAGGTGGTATCAGCTCCCGCGGTCAATGACAAGTTAAAGCGTCTTAGTCGCCGTCGCAGACAACTGGTGAACGACAAGGTGCGGGTAGTTAACAGGGTACAGTCCGATCTACAAGCTGTATGCCCGGAACTGCTTGGGATCACCAAGGATGTGTGCAACCTGTGGTTCCTGCGCTTCCTTACCTGTCGTGATGACCTAATACAATTGGCACGGTTGCAGCGCTCCACCCTGCTCAAGGTTCGCGGTATCGGGCAGAAGTACGCGTGGACCATTGGGCAGTGGCAGCGCAAGGCAAAGTTCTCTTCCGAGGCGGAGTATGTAGGGCCGATGATCATCTCCGATGCCCGGCGGATCCTCGAGCTCCTCAGCCAGATTCATATTCTGGACGAAGCGTTGGCCGAGTTAGCCGATCGTTCAGTGCTTGCTTGCCGGATCGCTTCCATAGGAGGCTTTGGCAAGACCTGTATTGCTGAGCTCGCTGGTGAGATTGGAACCACGGAGCGCTTCACCGGTGAAGCAAGTCTTGCCCTCTACGTAGGGATGAGTCCCCTTTCTAAAGACTCAGGACAACATCACGGTAGCAAGTGTCCACGTCAGGTCAACCACCGGGCCAAGGGAGCGATGATGACCGCCGTAGCACGACACATCAATTGTGTTCCTGAGTCTAGGGTGTACTATGACAGGAAGCGAGCAGAGGGAAAGAAACACAATCAAGCGGTCCGTGCCCTTGGTCGGCATCTTGTGCGGGTGATCTGGTCAATGGTTAAGAACGAAAGGGATTACGAACTTCGAACCCCAAGAGGTGAGACCAATGTGACTTGAAAATTCAAGTGGAATGTTCAGATCTTCATTTGATTGGCGATAGAATACTACTTAACCGCAGAGGACGCAGAGTACGCAGAGGAAAGCAGAGAAGACTAAAGTCCAACGTCCAACGTCCAACGTCCAAGGTCGATAGTCCAAGCAAAGACATTTTACCGCAGAGGACGCGGAGTACGCAGAGGAAACCCTCTTTCGTTCCTTAAAACCATATTGAGGTTTTTGAATCTCTAACCAAAGAATATGCCTTCCTCCGCGATCTCCGCGGTAAAACGTCTTTGTTCTTGGCAATAACTTGCCTTTGTGCTTAACTCTATTCTTGTCTTTCTCTGCGGTCCTGGCGGCTTGAGTGAGTGAAAGGAACGGGCGAGAGAAACCTTGCCTGGAGTGTAAGAAGCCAACCTGTTTGGCAGTGACGCTGATGGTGGAGTAGCGCATTTCTAGTATCTGGTACCTGGTCCCTAGTTCCTGGTCCCACAACTGAACCTTGTGCAGCCTACTCGTAATGCGTCCACATGCGGATTGCCTTCACAACCCGTTCTTCCTTGAGTACTTGATAGATAAGGCGATGCTGTATGTTGATTCGTCGCGAATAGGCTCCAGCGAGATCTCCAACAAGTTTCTCGAATGGTGGTGGATCTTGGAAAGGAGAGGTCTGCAGCAATTTGAGCAGTTGCTCCGCTTTGGATTTCAGGCCTACAGTAGTCAGCTTCCGCGCATCCTTCTGCGCCTGTTTCGTGAAGACGATCTTCCAGCTCACCAGTTGAGTCTATCCGAACATTCCTCGACAGACGTGCTCAACCCCTCGCGAATCGACTCACGCATACCCGGAATGGATAGCAGATAAAGTGTTCCCTGAATCGAACGCCAATCATTCTCGGAGATGAGCACCGCGTTTGCTCGCTTGCCCGTGATCAGAACCGGTTCGTGAGACTCCGCAATCTCATCCAACAGTCTATATAGCCTGGACCTGGCTTCAGTCGCGTTTATTGAAGGCATGTTCGACCTCCATATTGGATACTGTATCGTACGCTAAAACGCACGGGAAAGCAACTTTGGCAGGGCAATAAGCTTTCGTATATGCGTTTCGAGAAGAAAGTCCCAGCCAGAGGAAAAGACATTTTACCGCAGAGACGCAAAGATCGCAGAGGAAGGCAAGAATAGGGTTAAGAGTAAAGACTACTTACTGCCAGGCAAAGACATTTTACCGCAGAGGACGCAGAGGACGCAGAGGAAGACAGAGAAGACCATGGTCCAAAGTTGAAAACAGTTAAATAGTTGATTGGTCAAATGGGAAAGGCAAAGCAGAGAAAACAGTTGAGTAGTTGGATGGGGAAGGTCGAAAAACGAAAAAAAGGTGAGGACTAATGCGTAATAAGTAACGAGTGAAAGGCCGGGACTGACAACTGCCTTCTCACCCTCACCTCACCTCTCCCTTCATCGAGGGAGAGGGATAATAGATAAACCTAGACCTCCCTTCTGCTGGCCAAGAGAGTTGGATCGCTTTGCGGACAAAGAGGGATATCAAACAATCTTCCCTTGCCCTTGAGAAAGGTTAAACATCACTACTTTCTTCCCTCCCCGACCTCGCCCCGTGTAGGGCCAAAGGGCAGGCCTTCTCAACATTCTTGCTGAGTTTCCGTTTTCGCCGCTGTGTCCTGGAGGAATTTCATGATGTGGGCAATGAATGCTTCAAAATCGTCTAACTCGGTGTCAAGACTGTCATAGATCATTTCATCATCCACCTCCCAGTAGAGATGAACAAGAAGGTTACGGAAGCCGGCCATAGCTTGCAGGGTTTGGACGAAATCATCGGGTATGATTCCTGCTTCATTGAGCACCTTAAAGGTATCCTTGTAGTCTTTCGGTGATGGTAGCCTTTCAGTGGCAATGATGTGATTGGCGATATCGATACAGCTCTCGATGGAGACCAGCAGGTAATAGCGAGCGGCGCCAATAGCCAGTGGATCACTTAGAAACTTGTGCCGACCAAGTTCGGTAATCTTCCGTAGATGTCCTGTGTATTGATGCAGATGACGTATCAGGCCCTCAATTTTGTCTCGATCAACCATGTAGCCCTCGCTCTCTTACATCGGCAAAGAACGCCTCCTGTAGTCTGCCGTGCGCGGGAAGGTAATCAAAATATGCGTCTCGAGTCGTCGTCTCGAATTCGATGCGCGGCGCTTCACTAGAGGCATAGAGGAGGATGCCATCGCAGACCACCCGACCCCTGAAGACTAATGGGGCATCGTTAATAATCCGCACGTCAGCGTTGCGGATGTCACATCGTTCTGCTAGTTCGACTTCAACCCCTAGCATGACTCTGAGACGTTCCTTTGGTGCTACTTCTCGATCAGTCACCAAAGCGATGTCTACATCGCTTGACGGGGTTAAATTCCCGGTTGTGGCGGAACCATAGAGATAAGCCAATTGAATGGGATAAGGCTTAAGAATGTAGGCTAGATTCGCCTTGAGCTTCTTGACAAGCGACGACATCTCCAACTTGATCTCCATTGCATCCTTCTCCTTCATCTGCATACCAGATGATCTGAAATACACTTTACCCTGTATGTGCTCCACGGTCAAAGGGTTGATTGCTCCGGTGGTTCATTCGGGCGACATCTCTGAGAAAGCGCGCTGTTTGTCTACCATTGTATTTTGCACAGGTGACGGGTTTGTTCCTCTGGTGAACGTGTCTGGCAATGACGGTAAACAAGTGAAGGGTAAGAAGTAATGTGTAGGGTGTAAAACCCAAGCTAGGCTCGCACACGAGAGAAAAGCATATAACTCTCGCAGAGACGCAAAGAGCGCAAAGAAAAACAGTGAATAGTAAGTAGTGAGTGGTGAATGGTAAGACAAAGACAGAAGCGACAAGAAACCACGCACAGGTCTTGATTTCAAAGCTGTTACCGCAGAGGTCGCGGAGAAGAGCATGGTCCAACGTCCAAGGTCCAACGTCCAAGGTCGATAGTCCAAGCAAAGTCATTTTACCGCAGAGGACGCAGAGGACGCAGAGGAAACCAAGAACAGGGTGAAAACAAAGCTACTAAGCATGTGTCCTTGGCGAGCTTAGCGTCTTGAGTGAGTGGAACGAACGGGCGAGAGATAAAAGCATATGCCTCTCGCAGAGACGCAGAGATCGCAAAGAAAAACAGTGAATAGTAAGTAGTGAGTGGTGAATGGTAAGACAAAGACAGAAGCGACAAGAAACCACGCACAGGTCTTGATTTCAAAGCTCTTACCGCAGAGGTCGCGGAGAAGACCCTGGTCCAACGTCGAACGTCCAAGGTCGATAGTCCAAGCAAAGACATTTTACCGCAGAGGAAAGAAAAAGTCTGGATAGTGAAAGATCAAAGACATCTAACCGCAGAGGAAAGCGGGAAGATTGATTCTAAAAGCAAAGTCATTTTACCGCAGAGGGCGCAGCGATCGCAGAGGAAAACAGAAAAAGGGTTAAAGACAAAGACACATAACCGCAGAGGACGCAGAGGAAGGCAGAGAAGACTATGACCCAAAGTAGAAAACAGTTAAATGGTTGATTGGTCAAATGGGAAGGAAAAGGCGAGTTGAATAGTTGAATGGGAAAGGCACAAGACAAGTAAAATAGTTGATTGGCTGAGTGGGAGGAACTGAAAGCTGAAAGCCTCCTTTGCTTTGCTGAAAACTGATGACTGAAAACTGATCGCTGCTTACTACTTGCTCACCCTCACCTAGCCTCTCCCTTCATCGAGGGAGAGGGATAATAGATAAACCTAGACCTCCCTTCTGCTGGCCAAGAGAGTTGGATCGCTTTGCGGACAAAGAGGGATATCAAACAATCTTCCCTTGCCGACCTCGCCCCGTGTAGTAGTAGGATTGGAGTTACTACATGGGGTAAAGGAGGGAATCAAAGGGAGGGGGAGATGAAGATAGTCCCGACTCCGGACTGGTCAAGAGGCTGATCAGTGGCGCCGTCAGATATGTGAGAAGCTGACGTTGGACGTTGGACGTTGGACTCAGGTAGAATGTATTTGAGATTATGAAGATTAAGAGTTTATTTGCCTTAGTGAATGGGAGAAGGGTAGCTTTCCTGTTGGTCGACGCGGTGGCACTAGCGCTTTCGCTGTACCTGGCGTTCTTGCTGCGATTCGATGGCCACATTCCCCACGACTATATCGCGATGTTCTTGTGGATGTTGCTTTTCGCTCTTGCAGTGAAGATTCCTGTTTTGACGCTATTTCGAATATATCGCTTCAGTTGGGCTCATGTTGGCGTGGAAGAACTCTATAACACGATCGTTGCTTGCGGTATTGGATCTGCTGGGCTCGCGGCTGTAATTCTTGTCCTACGAGACTGGCCGGCACTGTCCGCGGTACCGCGCTCGATTCTAGCTGTCGATTTCGCGTTTAGCTTGATTGGAATTGCCGGGGCCCGGCTTTCTAAGAGGCTCGTTCGACATGCCCTCACACGTACAAACCTTCGCGCGCAGGGACGTCGCACACTGATTGTCGGGGCCGGTGACGCAGGGGCGCAACTGTTGAGAGGGATTCTCCATGAGAAAAGAGCAGGGTATTGGCCTGTAGGCTTTGTGGATGATGACCGGGGAAAACAAGGGATGGTAATTCACGGGGTGCGAGTGCTAGGGCCAAGAGAGAAACTGGCAGAGTTTGTCCGAGCCAAACAGGCGAAAGTGGTTATCATCGCCATGCCGTCGGCTTCTTCACCAGTGATTCGAGAAACGGTAGAACTTACCCGCGAAAGCGGGGTTCAGGATATGAGGATTATTCCGTTTTTCAGTCAGTTATACACAGGCGAGGTTCGGGTGTCTGAAGTGCGAGAAGTTCAGCCTGAGGACCTGTTGGGCCGTGCCCCGGTTTCCGTAGATGTGGCCACAATCAGGCATTTTCTTCAAGGCAAG
>JAUVYF010000034.1 GCA_030603215.1 Candidatus Bipolaricaulota bacterium | reverse complement strand
AGAACCTTGTGGAATCTTAGCCGGCAAAGTTGCTCTAGTAACAGGCGGTGCCTCAGGTATCGGAAGAGCGACGGCGCGCCTGTTTGCGCAGGAAGGAGCGGCGGTAGCAATAGCGGATGTGGACGAGGAACAAGGACAGGCAGTAACTCAAAGTATCATCGGCCGAGGAGGAAATGCTCTTTTTGTTCGTTGTGACGTTAGCTCCGCTCGGGACTGTCAACGTGCAGTGGGAACAGCCGTTGGACAATGGGGAAAACTCGACATACTGTTCAATGGCGCTGGAATCACCAAACGAGCATCCGTAGTGGAGACAACCGAACAGGAATGGGATCGCGTAATGGCAGTCAATGTTAAATCGGTTTTTCTCCTTGCGAAATACGCGATTCCAGTCATGACTAAGGGTGGTGGTGGCACAATTGTCAATACGGCATCTGGATGGGGGCTGGTTGGTGGAAAGGATGCCGTCTCTTATTGTGCTTCTAAGGGAGCTGTGGTGCTGTTGACCAAAGCGATGGCCCTTGATCATGGCGCACAAAACATTCGCGTTAACTGCATATGTCCTGGTGACACAGACACCCCCATGCTACGCAATGAAGCCGAACAGCTAGGCATTCCCCAGGAACAAGTCATAATGGAATCTGCAAAGCGTCCATTGCAGAGAGTGGGCAAACCCGAAGAGGTCGCGCAAGGAGCTTTGTACCTGGTGAGTGACGCGTCATCCTTTGTCACTGGTACTTCACTTGTAATTGATGGGGGCGGATTGGCAGGATCAGCATAGGAGAGGATTATGCGCGGTTTAAAGGATAGACGAGTTCTCATCACTGGTGGAGCAAGTGGCATTGGCGCCGCTACAGCGGAGCGGTTTCTAAATGAAGGCGCTTGTGTTGTCGTACTAGACTGCAACGATAAGGCGCTGAGCGATATCAAGAAGGAATTACCGTCGCTCTTTGCCACCATCAATGCCGATGTATCGGATGTGGACGATGTGGCACATGCGTTCAGCGAATTGGATCGACTACTGGGAGGACTAGATGTACTGATCAACAACGCGGGGATCAGTTTTCGTAAGCCCGTAACGGACATAACGCCCCAGCAATGGTGCAAAGTAATAGCCGTCAACCTCAATGGGGTATTTTTTGTCGCTCAACAAGCCGCTCGACGGATGCTGGTTGGTGGCGGCGGCGTGATTCTGAACATGGGTTCGACCAATGGGATAGTTGGTTATCCTTTCTACGCCGACTATAATGCTTCGAAGGCAGGTGTGATCGAGCTAACACGTTCGATGGCGCTTGAGTTGGCCCCAAAAGTGCGAGTCAATGCTGTCTGTCCTGGCTTCATCCTCACACCAATGCAGAGGGCTGAATATACCCCCGAAATGCTGCGCGCCTTTGAGAACAAGGTGCCACTGAAGCGTGTAGGCCGCCCAGAAGAGGTTGCAGCATTGTTTGCCTTCCTTGCCTCCAGCGACGCAACTTTCATTACCGGGCACTATTTTCCGATCGACGGCGGGGAGATCATAGGCGGGCTAGCGAGCCAGGGGTGATAATTGTCGTGGCAACTCTCCTCGCAGCGCTCGTGGCGTGCTAAGAGTTAAGTCAATAATCGCTGACGGACGCCCGCTTACGGTTGATTCGCACACAATAAGCTCAACTCTGTTGCCAAACTGTTCAATTATCTGGTCGATGTTGTTAAGTGGCGGCTCCCCGGAGCGATTCACGCTTGTGCCAAATAATGGTCGGGCGAGCTGGGCCATGACTTTTGTGAAGAATGGATGATCAGGTATACGTATTCCTACTTTTCTTTCCTTGACGGCTGAAGCGGGCGCCTGAGCTGTCGCCCACAACAGGAAGGTAAATGGGCCAGGAAAGAAGTCGTTGAGTATTTTGCGCGTTTGCTCGTTCAGATAAGCGAACCGCTCAGTTAGGTCAGACGTAGGTAGGTGAAGGGTGAATGGATGTTGTGATGAGCGGCTTTTCATTGTCTGCACTCGCGCAACCACCTGCTTATCCCAGGGGTTTCCACCAATTCCAAAGACAGTATCAGTGGGAAAGATTAGCACTCCACCACATTCCAGTATCTCGTTTATCGATTGAGAGAGTCTGGGGTCATCACTGCGAAGAACCAATGGATTCATGTGGAGACAAAACGGATGACGTCGCCGTCTTGCACGACATAATCGTGTCCAGCCCGTTGAACTTGTCCCTTCTCTCGCAGTGCTTTCTCCGAGCCCATGGAGATTAGTTGTTCGAGAGACATCACTTCTGCAAGGATAAACCGCTTCTCAAAATCCGAATGGATCTTGGCACCTGCCTTGGGGGCAGTAGTTCCTTGAGGAACAGTCCATGCACGCACCTCAGGCCCTTCAAAGGTAAAGAATGTGATCAGGTCAAGGAGCTGGTACCCGGATTTGATCAGCTCATCAAGCCCGGTCTTGTTGAGACCCCATTCTTGTAGATAGGCTGCTTTTTCTTCAGCAGTAGTTGCTATCTCGGCAATTTCTGCTTCAATCAAACCGCGGATTGTTATCGCCTTTGCATTGTATTTTTTGGCAATGAGAGTTACACGTTTTGAATACTCATTCTCTCCTTTTTCTCCCACGTTTGCCACATATAACAGTGGTTTGGCGGACAGAGGAGAGATCTCGCGTAAGCTATCCTCAATTTCAGGAGCTATGAAGATATCGCGCAGGGGCATCCCCTCTCCTACTTGACCTCGCAGGTGTTGCCAGGCGCTGAGTCGAGCAGCTGCATGGCCACCTTTTACTTTCGCTTCTCGCGCCAAACGTTCCTCTACCCTGCTCAGAGTTTCGTAGTCTTTCAACAGCAGCTCTGTGTTTACTATGTCGATGTCTCGAAGCGGATCCAACTTATCTGTAACGTGTGCAACATTTGGATCAACAAAGCAGCGAACAACATGCAGAATTGCATCGACTGTACGGATTTCTGAGAGGAATTGATTACCCATTCCAGCGCCGTGGCTAGCTCCTTCCACCAAACCGGCGATATCGATGAACTCAAGGTAAGTGGGGATCCTCTTTTTTTCTGAGAACAGCGCAGCGAGTCGGTCAAGACGACTGTCGGGAACAGGAATTGTTCCCATATTCGCCTCTATTGTACAAAACGGGTAGCTCTCTACGCGCGCTCCGGCAGCAGAAAGGGCGTTGAAAATCGTAGATTTGCCCGCATTAGGAAGACCGATCAAGCCACAGTTGAACCCCATCTTGCCTCCTTTCTTTTACTATAGATCGAACTACTGCTGTGAGCAAGGTGAAAGCTCTCGCTTGATGGGCTACTATTGAGCGCGAAGGAGGGGTGAAATGACGGAGGTATGTCTCCCCGATCTAGGGGAGATCAACGAGGTAACAGTAGTTGATTGGCTGAGGCAGGAGGGGGAGACGGTCGTTGCCGGAGAAGGGCTTGTTGAAGTAGAGACAGAGAAGACAACCTTTGTTGTTGAGGCGCCACAAGACGGCAAGCTTGCTCTGATTGTGAAGAAGAAAGGCGATAAGGCGCGTATCAATGAGCTCTTGGCTAGAATTAGTTGAGAATAAGCTGGAGGCTGTACACCTTCCTCTTGGACGCGTGGAGTACGTCAGGACCTATCATCTGCAGGCTCGGTTACACGAGCTGCGCTGTCAAGGCAAGATTGCTGATACTGTTATTACGGTTGAGCACGAGCCAGTGTTTACTATTGGGCGCTCAGGCTCGGCAAGTAACCTCCTAGTTCCTCTGAAGGTTCTGCAACACGAGGGAATTTCTGTGTATGATACCGAGCGCGGAGGAAACATTACTTATCACGGGCCAGGTCAGCTTGTTGTCTATCCAATCATTGACTTGCGTAGCCAAGGGTGTGATCTCAAACGTTACATACGGAACCTTGAACAGTCCGTAATCGGGTTCTTGGCCAGACTTGGGATTGTGGCAGAACGTCGTGCTGGTTTTCCTGGAGTGTGGGTAGGCTCGCGCAAGATCGCTTCAGTTGGTGTGTACGTTAAGCGCTGGATAACGCGACATGGCTTAGCATTGAACGTGGATGTGAACAAATGTCATTTCGGCATGATTAATCCGTGTGGGATGAATATCGAGGTTGTTTCCCTAAATGAGCTAACCAAGGAGAAATCTTCTCTAGCGAAAGTCAGAGAGGGAATCCTATCTCAGATGGAACAGTTATTCGGATGGAGGTTTGTCGAGGGAGATGCGCAACAGTATTGGGAGAAAGATTGGTGAATGTAAGGCCGCAGTGGTTAAAAGTAAGGGCTCCTTCCCCGAAGGAAGCGGAAGAGATTAGGATCCTGCGGGATATTCTTGCCCGTTATCATCTAACTACTGTCTGTCAAGGGGCAAATTGCCCAAATGCAGTGGAGTGCTGGAGTGCGCGTACCGCTACGTTCATGCTGTTGGGCAAGTTGTGTACACGGACTTGTCGCTTTTGTGGCGTTCCAACCAGTAATCCTGGGGGGGTAGTTGATTGGGAAGAACCGGTACGTTTGCGTGCCGCAGTTGATGAGCTTGGGCTTTCCTATGTCGTTCTTACCTCAGTGGACCGCGACGATCTCCAAGACGGTGGAGCAAAGTTGCTCGCCACAGCAATAGCAGGGATAAAGGATGGTGGCAAACAATTAAAAGTGGAGGCCCTTGTCCCTGATTTTTCCGGCGATGAAAAAGCGATTACAGCTGTTGCTGCGGCAGGAGCGGATGTGATCGGTCACAACCTGGAGACAGTACGTCGGCTTAGCCCGCAGCTGCGTGACCGTCGGGCAGGTTATGATCTTTCACTGCACGTCCTCGGGAAGTTCAAGAGACTGGCACCCGCAAGCATTATCAAGAGCTCGCTCATCTTGGGAATGGGTGAAACCCGGGCTGAGATTCTTCAAGCACTGCAAGACCTACACAATACAGGGGTTGATGCTGTCACTCTTGGGCAATATTTACGACCTACCAGGAAGGCCATCCCTGTTGCTCGTTATCTCCTACCACAGGAGTTCGATGAGATTGCCCAAGCTGCCCGGCGAATCGGATTTCACTTTGTGATGTCTGGGCCACTTATTCGAAGCTCATACCATGCCTCTGAGATGTTCAACAGAGAATGCGCCTCATAGTTGACGCTGAACCTTGTTCTCCTTCTTTTGGTCTCGCTCTGGAAGAGGCGATCTTTGACCAGGTGCGCGGTGGAGGGGAGGATGCGTTGAGAATTTGGTCAAATAGGCGCGCGGTGATTCTCGGACGGTCACAATCAGCCACCCACGAGGTGGATATGAGGCAGGCTGCAGGCGCTTCGATACCAGTACTTCGTCGCATTTCAGGCGGGGGTACTGTCTATCACTACCCAGGCAATCTCAATGTTTCTCTCCATGTTGGGGATGGGCGTGGATTGGAAGGTGTGAAGGAGACATTTATCCGATTGGGAGAGACCATTAGCGCAGCTCTATTTCGGCTTGGAATACGGACAAGCGCGCAAGGGAATGCTTTGTTTATCGCTGGCAAGAAGATCGGCGGCGCTGCTCAAGCGCGTCGCGGCAACTCTCTTCTTTACCATACTACCTTGCTTGTTCGGCCAGACATGATTCCAATGCAGGCTCTTCTTCTTGCTTTACGCAAGGATTACCGTCCCGTTGGAGTGCGTTCGCGGCCCCATGCGATGACAACGCTCGCCGAGACTGCTCTAATCAGTCATTCGATGAACGAATTCGCTTCTGTTTTTGCGGGAGAGCTCTGCAAAGAATTTGATCAACCTCTGTGGAAAGGCTACCCCACGCCGGAAGAAAATGAACGAGCGCATGAGCTTGTTAAGGAAAAGTATGGTTGTGACAAATGGAACCTGTATCGTTAGAGGACCAACGAATTATAACCTGCCAGCTCGGCCGCCAAATGCGCGGATCGATCGAGGTTGCAGTACGTTGTCAATATGGTTATCCACAGGTAGTACGTGTGTACCCGTTACTAGAGGGACAACCTTTTCCCACTCTCTTCTGGCTCACATGTCTGTTTCTATGCCGCGCGGTTAGCCAACTAGAAAGTGCTGGTTGGATAGGGCAAATTGAGAGGTTGCTGCATAGGGATGGAGACCTAAAGAGACGCATGAATGAAGCCCACAGGGCTTATATAAGAGAAAGATACGAGTTGTTGTCTGTTGAGGACCGGACCAATCTTGTCGACATGGCAGCGTCGAAAACCTTACTGGAGAAAGGGATCGGGGGAATCAGTGATTTTCGATATGTCAAGTGCTTGCATTTGCATGTTGCCCATGCCTTGGTACGTACCAATCCCGTTGGAGAGATAGTACTACGGCATCTACCAAAACATACTTGCCCTTCAACAAACGTAGTTTGCTCTTCTTACAAGGCTCTATAGCAGTCAGGTGCGTCGCCTGTATCTTACTTCGCTTGTCTCAGCGCTACAGGTAAGCTCCACCATGGACATTTACTATTGCTCCAGTAATGTAGTCTGCCTCAGCCGATGCAAGGAAGGAGACCACGGATGCGATCTCTTCTGGTTTGCCCATTCTTCCTAATGGAATTGTGTTCCGGGAACCTCTTGGAGGATGCTCAGAGGTAATAAGCCCAGGATTGACCGTATTTATTCGGATCTTCCAACGGGCTTCCGTTTTGGCGAGTGATTTGGTGAGAATAAGTAGTCCTGTTTTAGCAATTGTGTAAGGGATGGTGTTTGGTACGGCGCGCAGTACTTCGGAGTTCATCATTCCGATGTTTATGATCTGTCCCCCTTGGTGTTCTCGCATGTGAGGAATGATCGCCTTGCAGCAAAGGAAAGCGCTTGTGAGGTTACTCTCCAGAATGTGGTTCCACTCTTCAATTGTTGTATCAAGCGCGGGCTTAAATAAGAAATCACCGACGTTGTTCACCAGAAGGTTAATCGGTCCGCGGGTAGCGGCTTCTGAAATGACGTGATTTACTCCATCTTCGGTTGTTACATCTCCCTTGACCAGGATCGAATCAGGGGAAAGCTTGCTAATGATCTTGAGAGTCTCTGCGGCTTTTGTTTCATTGGCTCTATAGTTAAGAACAACAGCAAACCCATCACGGGCAAGGCGAGCCGCGATTGCCTGCCCGATGCCTTGAGTTGCACCCGTGATTAGCGCCTGCTTAGAAGATGTCATTGTGTCCTGTCAACCCCATCAATGCTAATAGCTTACTGAGATTCTCCCGCGCGCAATATGCTGTGTCTACCTTTTTCTAGTATAGAGAAGCAAGTGGTTAGGACAAGTTGCTATCACAGATAAGGATCGCGGTACCATGGTCTCTTGAGAGAGCGGGAAGCGAAGAACTCCTAACTCAACTGTATTCTCGGATTTTTCATGGCTCCCAAGTTTCCCTATTAATTAGATTGATCAAACACAATCGCCCATATATAATTGTGTAGGCGTCGGGGAGTGGCGCAGCTTGGTAGCGCGCCTGCTTTGGGAGCAGGAAGTCGCTGGTTCAAATCCAGTCTCCCCGACCAGAAGTGGTGATCTCAGGTTGAGCGAAAAATCTACCTATCTTTCTCTCTATCGGCGCTGGCGGCCAAAACGTTTTGTTGACGTAGTGGGGCAAGCAGCGATCGTGCGCACATTGCGAAATGCGGTGGTTGCTGGCGAGGTAGGGCACGCTTATCTGTTCGCTGGCGAGCGAGGAATTGGAAAGACGTCAGTGGCGCGTATCCTTGCGCGCGCGGTCAATTGTCTTGCGCCAACAGGCGGGGAACCATGTAACAGCTGTGCCAATTGTCAGACAATACTGCACAAGCACTCCCTGGATATTCTAGAGATTGATGGTGCTTCGAACAGAGGGATCGATCATATTCGCCGTCTACGTGAAGAAGTGAGCTTTGCCCCAACTGTCCTCGAAAAGAAAGTGTACATAATTGACGAGGTTCACATGCTGACCAACGAAGCATTTAACGCTTTGTTGAAGACCCTGGAAGAGCCGCCAGTGCACGCAATGTTTATATTCGCCACAACTGAACCACACAAGATTCCTTTCACAATTGTCTCTCGCTGTCAAGTACTTAATTTCCGAAAGATCTCATCAGAAATCATTGCTTCCCATCTCTCTGAGATTGCCGATAGTGAGAGCGTCATAATCTCTAAGGAAGCAGTTGTGCTGCTCGCGCATAAAGCGAACGGCGGGATGCGTGATGCGATTGTGTTGCTTGAGCAAGCGATGAACTATGGGCAAGGAGATATCGATGCTAGCGCTCTCATCAAGATGCTGGGGATGGCTCACCCCAAGGTCCGGGAAGAGTTCTTGTCTGCGGTCGAGAAGGGAAATCGGGGCACTGTTCTAGCGATTATTGATTCTCTTGCCGAACAAGGAAAGGATCTGGAGCTCTTTCTAAGCGATCTAACAGGGGTGTTGCGTGATCGGATCGCTGGAGAAGGAGGGCGTGATGGGTGTGATGTAAGGTTGTGTCATGGATTGCTTCGTGTAAAGCAACAACTGTTTCATTCTCTGGATCACAGGATCTTGATGGAAATCGGTATCCTCGAGTTGATCAATGAGTTGGGTCTGTCGCACGAGCCAGGTGAGGTTAAACATAACTCCGGTGAGGGTGAGGGTCTCCCTGAACATGGAGAAGACACAGTGGATAATTCTCCTGCGGAGCACGAAGCGAAGGAAGAAGCCGGTTCTCATGAAGAAGCTAGCCCGTCCTCGATTGACTGGTGGAAGGAGATGTTGGAAGAGATACAGCAAGAAAGGATTGCTATCGCAGCATTTCTTGCTGAGGCCACACCACACCTGGAGGGCGAGAGATTGACGATTGCGTTTCATCCTGAGCACACGTTTCATAAGGAGAGCCTGGAAAAGACCGGAAATATGCAATATCTGTCCGGTATGGTACACCGCCGATTGGGCGATCAGTTTTATGTGGATGTGAAACTTGATGGAGAAGTGGTGCGGAAACCCTCTCCGCGAGAGAAGTTACGGGAAAAGGCGGAACTTGTACGTCAAATGTTTGATGGAAAGGTTGTGAAGGAGGACTGATGCAGGGAATAGGCGGCATGGGCAACCTGATGAAACAGGCAAAAAAATTGCAGGCTGAGCTCATGAGGAAGCAGGAAGAAATCGCCAGAATGAAGGTAGAAGCTAGTTCTGGTGGAGGAATGGTCACCGCGACGGTGAACGGTCGTGGTGAGTTGCTGAACCTTGCTATTGAAAAGGAAGTTGTCGATCCGGATGATGTAGATATGCTCGCCGATCTTGTCATTGCCGCGGTGCAAGAAGCACAAAAGGATGCGCGCGATCAGTCACAGGAGCTCCTGGGGCCGCTCGCCCAAGGGCTGAATCTTCCCGGGATACCAGGATCATGATCGCTCCCTTAGGAGAGTTGATTGAGCGGTTAAGAGCTCTCCCGGGTATTGGGCGAAAGAGCGCCGAGAGGATGGCTTTCCATCTGCTAAGCAGCCCGCAATCAGAAGCGACACAACTTGCTAGAGCGATCGATGGCATCAAGAAAAACGTACATCGGTGCAACCGCTGCTTCAACTTCGCAACTGCTGATCTGTGCGAAATATGTTCAGCTCCCAAGCGTGAACAGGATATGATCTGTGTTGTCGGACAGCCGTGGGAAATACTGAAAATTGAGCAGACGGGTGAATATCATGGCCTCTATCATGTACTTAACGGCCTCATTTCAGCGATGGATGAGGTCTCCGCTAGCGATTTGAGCATTGATGCCTTGGTTACGCGGATTCGACGGGAAAAAACCAGGGAGATTATCCTTGCCCTGGAACCAAAACTGGAAGGCGAAATAACGGGGATGCATATTCTTTCGTTAGTAAAACCCCTTGGAGTGAAGGTTTGCCAAATCGCCCAGGGAATTCCTGTAGGCCGCGATCTGGAGTTTGCGGATGAGGTTACATTGGGCCGCGCGTTACGTGGACGAATTGAGCTATAGTCATACCCTTGCCGCCATTGTTGAGTTTGATGGGATGATTGCCTTATGCTAAGCGATCGAGACAAATATAGTCCCAGTGGGATTGATAAACTATCTAATCAAATTAAGGGGGATGAGTGTCTGAAGAGATTGGTAAGTTGCTCGAATTGCAGGCAAAAGATGGAGAAAGATACGACTTGTTGTCAAGGCTAGAGCAATTGGAGGAAGAACATCTACGAATAGAACAAGAACTAGCCGAAGAGCAGTCCGCGGTGGAGGAACGTTGCCAACAAGTGAAACAGCTGAGCGATGACAGCCACGGGAAGAATCTTGAGGTTGACGATGTCGACACGCAAATTCGCAACTATCAAAAACGACTAGACGAGGGAATCATCAGTTTCAAGGAGATGGAGGCGCTGCAGGCAAAGATCGCTCACCAACGAAAACGGATTGACGAAATGGAAGACAACGCTATTGAGCTCATGGATAAGATGGAGATAGCTGAAGCAGAGCTAGTGGAAGTAGAAAGACACTTGGATGAGCAGAAAAGATGTTTTGCCTCTCGAAGTGCAAGGATTAGCAGTCAAATCCTAGAGGTCAAAGAGAAACTCGAATCCCGCGAGAGAGAGCGAGCTGCAATTACAGATAGATTCCCCGCGCACCTTCTCTCTCACTACGAGGGGTTGCATTCCCAGTTTGACGATCCCGTAGTAGCGATCGTGAATGGGCTATGCTCTGGATGCAAGCTAAAGCTAAACAGCACTACTATCGAGCGAGCGCGAGCCGAAACGGAGATCGTCACCTGCCAGAATTGCTCACGCATACTATACATCAGCTAGGCCGAACACCGGGAATTTGCGTGTTGCTGGCTCTTGTTATCGGTTGTGTCTGCTATTCCTTGCCTCTACCAATTGGATCCCTCTCCGATTATGGTGGTGTGCTAGATAGTCATGGCCGGGAGCGAATCAGTGGATTGATCAAAGAGGCGGAGGAACATCTGGGAACAAGGGTTTATATCCTAGCTAGCTGGGATAGCCCGTTCACCGATCTGGATCGTTATGCTTATGCTGTCCTTGAGGCGTGGAACCTCTCGGAAGGGCATACTATCCTTGCTCTCTTTCTCAAGGAAAACAACAATTGGAGGGTAAAGGTGCTCTCCGGCAAAGCAGCGGACTCTGCCCATCCTCAACTTGCCCAGGAGATTGAACTAGGCATCTCAGACTTGGTCTACCATTCTCGCACTGAAGAAGCAATGGTGAAGCTGTTTTCCATTCTCGAGAATCGCGTTTTCAAGGCGAGTGTGCCTGCAAAGCCAACTACAGAGCAGGGCAAGAGCCGTGTCTTCCTTTCCCTGGTGGTAGTCACCATGGTTTTCCTTGTAGCAGTGTTCATCTCTCGCCGGATTTGTCCACGGTGCGGCCGTGTTCTTCGAGTACGAAAGCGCCGCTCTCTTGGCCGATACGGAAGCGATAATGTGTTATACTATTGTCGGCGTTGTGGATTTTCGCGAAGAAAGAAACGAGAGAGCTAGAGGATCGCAGAGGAAAACCTCTGAGGAAAGTCCGGACTCCACAGGGCAGGTCACTGGGGAAATCCCAGCGAGGGAAACCTCGGGAAAGTGCAACAGAGAGCAGACCACCAATGGCTTAGGCACAGGTGACGGTGAAACGGCGGTGTAAGAGACCACCAGCGATTCGGGCAACCGAGTCGGCTTTGTAAACCCTGACTGGAGCAAGGCCAAATAGGAAGGCGCTTAAGAGCTGCCCGCTCAAGCCTTTGGGTTGGCCGCATAGATAGATGATCCTCCTCGACAGAATCCGGCTTATAGGCCCTCTCGTGATAGATAGTTGATGATATGAAACGAAAACGGGCACTGTGGTGGGTTCTATTAGTACTTTATGCCGCCACGATTTTTGCTCTTTCCAGTTTTCTTTTGAAGGAAAGAGAGCCAGTTGTTCCTATCCCTCACGAAGATAAGCTGGTGCACTTCTTGGAGTTCTTCTGTTTCTTTGTCCTCTCTTGGAAGGCCCTGCCTAATCGAAACAGGATGTCCTACGCGCTGCTTATTACGGGAATATATGCGGGAAGTGACGAACTTCATCAACTGTTTGTCCCGATGCGCGAAGCCAGTATTGTTGACTGGTTCGCCAGCTTCACGGGGGGAGTAGCTGGAATGATCGTAGTCTGGCTTTGCGCGCGCTTTCCCTTGCCTGGAATAGCGAGGATTCGTATACTTGGAAGATCAGATCACAAGGAGGAGGACTAGAAGTGTTTCTCCCATTCTTTATGGGACCGAGTATCCTTATTTTGGTACCAGCGCTAGCCTTGGCGGTCTATGCGCAATACAAGGTGCGCTCCACATACGCGCGCTACGCGTGTGTGAACGTTTCAGGTGGGATTAGTGCTCAACAAATGGCGGAGCGGATCCTAGAAGGAACAGGAATCGGGCTGCTCAAGATTGAACACGTCAAAGGGACCCTATCTGACAGCTATGATCCCAAGGAAAAGACCTTACGACTTTCCGATCCGACTTCTTGTTCAATTGCGGCGATTGGGGTAGCAGCACACGAAGCGGGACATGCAATTCAGGACAACCAAGGCTTTAGACCGCTAGCTGTGCGTACAGCGATTGTTCCATTAGCCAATTTCGGTTCGCAGCTTGCTTTTCCGTTGTTTTTCCTCGGACTGATCTTTCGCTACCAACCCTTTGTTACGCTGGGTATCCTTGCTTTCTCCCTGGCAATGCTTTTTACGATGGTTACGCTTCCAGTAGAATTCGATGCCAGTCGTCGAGCAGTAGTTGCTCTGCGAAGTACCCATTTAATCAGCGAAGAGGAACTGGGTGGGGTGAAGCAGGTTCTATTTGCCGCTACCCTTACCTACGTTGCCGCTGCGGCCATGGCTGCGCTCCAGCTTGTCATGCTCCTATCCATGCGCCGAAGACGATGAAGCTTGCTCCTTCGCTGCTTGCTGCAGATTTTGGCAACCTTCGCGCTGAGGCTAAACAGGTTGAACCTTTTGCTGCGTACTTCCACATCGATGTTATGGACGGTCACTTCGTCTCCAATCTGACGATTGGGCCACCAGTCGTGAACTCTCTTCGCCGCGGCTTATCACGTCCCTTTGATATTCATTTGATGATTGATCACCCACTTACATATGCTCCCCGGTTTGATGTTTGCCCCGATGACTTTGTCAGTTTTCATCTTGAAGCAAAGGATGATCCCAAGAAGGTGATTGGTGTGATTCGTGAGGCAGGCGCGAAAGTGGGAATTGCACTTCGTCCAGCCACTCCACTGGAGAGAGTTTTTCCCTACCTTTCGACAGTTGACCTTGTGCTCGTGATGAGTGTTGAGCCTGGATTCGGCGGGCAGATCTTTATGCCGGAATCAATCGAGCGTCTCCGTTCCCTGTACCGAGAAGTGGGGGAAAGGCCGGTATTGATCGCGGTGGATGGAGGTATCACCACGGAGAATATCCGTCTAGTGTCGGAGGCTGGAGCAGAGCTTGTCGTTGTTGGCTCAGCAATCTTCGGAGAGGCCAACCGCTTGGCGGCGGTGCGTGCCCTGAACGAAGCGGCAAAATGAATGACGAGTACTACATGCAGATAGCGCTTGATCTTGCTCGGAAGGGTACAGGTTTTGTCAATCCTAATCCACTTGTTGGTGCAATCATCGTGAAAAACGGCGCAATCATTGGTAGGGGTTATCACAAGACCTTTGGTGGCCCACACGCTGAGGTTTTAGCGCTGGAACAAGCAGCAGAAGAAACCGATGGCGCTACGATGTACGTTACCCTTGAACCGTGTTGCCATCAAGGGAAGACCCCACCTTGTACTAGACGGATTGTTGCGGCGGGGATCAGGTGCGTGGTAGTTGCCTGTCGCGATCCTAACCCACTGGTGAATGGTCAGGGAATCGCTAGCTTGCAGAGGGCTGGTGTCGAGGTAAGAGAAGGGGCGCTAAGGAAGGAAGCCCAGCAGGTGAACGAGATATTCCTTAGATTCATTACTACTGGGATTCCTTTCACCCAGCTAAAGCTGGCGATGAGTCTCGATGGAAAGATCGCCACAAAACGTGGGGATTCAAAATGGATCTCAGGTGAACAGTCACGAGAGGAAGTCCATCGCATGCGTGGGCGATTTGCTTCTGTACTTGTGGGCTCAAATACGGTAATGGTGGATGATCCAAGGCTCACCGTTAGACACGTTTCCGGGAAAAACCCAGTTAGAGTAGTTCTTGATCAACACGGTCTAATCCCGATAACTAGTCGCGTCTTTTGTACAGAAGGGAGAACAATTGTTATTACAGGAGCAATACCAGCTGAAAACGAAGCGATGATCAGAGATTTGGGGAAAGAAGTATGGCACGTTCCGGATGATCATGGACGGATTGACCTTGGTTCTCTGTTGCGGCGGCTTGGCAAGGAAGGTCTTGATTCTGTCCTTATTGAGGGCGGAGGAGAGACAGCCGCCAGTTTTCTGGAAGCTGGTTTGGTAGATAAAATCGCTTTTTTTGTAGCACCGGTCATCATTGGTGGGCGCGCAGCCGTCCCCGCAGTTGGAGGGGATGGCGCCGATCGTGTCGTTGACGGAATCAAGCTTAAGGATATGACTGTTTCTCGGATAGGTGACGACTTCCTTGTCACCGGATATCCGCTTAACGATTAACCTGCTTGAGCTGTCAGGAAGCCATGAGAATCTTAAACGGTAAATGTTCCTCCCTCTAATTGGGCGGTGGCATTAGGTTAAGGTGTGACGCAGAACGTAACAGCGCTC
>JAUVYF010000054.1 GCA_030603215.1 Candidatus Bipolaricaulota bacterium | reverse complement strand
TGTAGTGGGGGTAAGATGGTTTTATTTTTCCCCCTGTCCTTGGTTTCCTCCGCGTACTCTGCGCCCTCTGCGGTAAAATGTCTGTGATTTTGGCAGTAACTTGCCTTTGTTCTTAACCCTATTGTTGCCTTCCTCTGCGATACTGGCGTCCTGAGTGAGTGAAACGAACGGGCGAGAGGAAAAGCTTTATGCCTAAAGGTGGTTCTTACTCCCTAGCCGTTTTCCGATCTTCCTTTCAGCATTTCTGCCAGGTACTGTCCTGTATAAGAACCGGGGGTGGCTGCTAGTTGTTCTGGCGTTCCAGTACCGATCACTTCTCCACCCGCGTCCCCGCCTTCCGGGCCAAGATCAATGATCCAATCAGCTGTCTTGATTACGTCCAGATTATGCTCAATTACTACCACGGTATTCCCACCATCAACTAAACGGTGCAGAACCTCCAGTAGTCTTCTTACATCGGCCGCGTGTAACCCAGTAGTTGGCTCGTCGAGAATATATAGTGTTCTGCCGCTTGATTGGCGAGCTAGCTCTCTGGCTAGTTTGATCCGTTGTGCTTCTCCTCCGGAAAGCTCGGGCGCTGGTTGCCCAAGCTTGATATAGGTAAGTCCCACATCGTACAAGGTTTGAAGCTTACGGCAAATGCGCGGAATGTTGGAAAAGAAAGTGAGTGCTTCCTCTACTGACATAGCAAGGACGTCGGCAATTGATTTGCGCTTGTAATGAACGTGTAGTGTTTCTCGATTGTAGCGTGTTCCCTTGCACACTTCGCATTGGACATAGATATCTGGCAGGAAGTGCATTTCAATCTTCTCTTTCCCTTGGCCTTGACAGACTTCGCAGCGACCCCCTTTCACATTGAAACTAAATCGTCCCGCGGCATACCCACGCATCTTGGCTTCTGGAGTACGCGCAAACAGGGCGCGGATGTCGTCGAACACCTTGGTGTAAGTTGCAGCATTAGACCTGGGAGTGCGGCCGATTGGTAACTGGTCTATCTCGATTGCCTTGTCTATGTATTTGATCCCCAGGATATCCTCATGTTTCCCGGGTCGCTGTGTTACCCGGTGCAAACGATGGCTAATCCCACGGTAGAGCACATCCTCAATAAGCGAGCTCTTACCCGAGCCAGAAACTCCGGTAACGCAGATGAACAAGCCTAAAGGAAAGCTAACATTGATGTGTTTAAGATTGTGGGTAGCAGCTCCTCTTACCTGTAGGAGCTTGTCTGTCGATCGACGCCGTTCTGGCGGCACTGGGATGGAAAGGGTTCCGGATAGGTACTTACCGGTGACAGAGCGAGGGCAAGCGATAATTTCCTTCGGAGGCCCAGAGATAACGACCCTACCTCCATGTTCTCCAGCTCCAGGACCAAGATCGACGATCCAATCGCTTTCTCGCATTGTTTCCTCGTCATGCTCAACTACAATCACTGTATTTCCTAGGTCTCGTAATCGTTTGAGCGTCTGCAGGAGGCGCCGGTTGTCGCGCTGGTGTAAGCCAATCGATGGCTCGTCAAGCACATAGAGCACACCGGTCAGCTGATTGCCTATCTGACTAGCGAGCCGTATTCGCTGTGCTTCTCCGCCAGCAAGGGTACCGGCACGGCGACTTAGCGTAAGATAATCCAAGCCAACAGCCACCATGAATCCAAGGCGAGCTCTGATTTCCTTTAAGATCTGAGACGCGATTATCTGTTCTCGCTGCGGGAGAGATAGCTGTTCAAAGAAAGTAAGCGCGCTGCGAATGGAAAGAGAGGTTACCTGATCAATATTCAAACCATCTATTGTTACGGCCAGGATCTCGGGTCTTAGCTTTGCTCCATCGCACGTCGGACATGATAATGTTGCCGTGTATTGTTCCAGTTTGGCGCGCCATTCATCCGAGGTGGTATCTCGATACCAACGCTCAAGCGTGGGGATGACTCCACGGAAGGCGCGTGTGTAGGCGCGTGTGTGTCCAGTTGTTGATGTATAGCGAAACTTGATACGTTTACCTTGGGTTCCGTACAAGATCAACCCAAGCTTCTCTTCCGGAAGTCTACCCAGTAAGCTATTCGCGTCAATAGCGAATACTTCGCATAGAGCGGACATCTCCGCGACAAACCAGCGACTCTTAGAATTGGCCCAGGGTAGTAATCCACCATCGAACAAACTGCGGCTCGGGTCTACAACAAGATCGGGATCAATCTCCTTGTGATAACCAAGCCCATCACACTTTGGGCATGCACCATATGGATTGTTGAATGAGAACATGCGCGGTGAGAGTTCCTCGTAGCTTATTCCGCAGTGAATACAGGCATAATGCTCGCTGTACAGATACTCTTTCCCGCCCTCAGCAACTACAAGCAGTATTCCTTCGCCATGCTTGAGGGCCGTTTCCACTGAGTCAGCGATGCGCGCGCGTCTACCTGGCTCAATAGTGATACGATCGACAATGATTTCGATGGTATGTTTTTTCTGCTTGACCAAATCTATCTCTTCGTACAGCGTGCGTGCTACTCCATCGACGCGCACACGCGTAAATCCTTGTTGGCGGATCTCCTCAAAAGCGCCTCTGTACTCTCCTCGGCGGCCACGCACAATTGGGGCCAAGATTTGCGCCCTTGTCCCATCGTTGAGGCTCATAATCATATCTATGATCTGTTCGGCGGATTGCTTAGTGATCGACCGACCACAGTTCGGGCAATGTGGATGGCCAATGCGAGCATACAGGAGGCGTAGATAATCGTAGATTTCTGTAACCGTTCCCACAGTAGAGCGAGGGTTATGGCTACGAGATTTTTGGTCAATGGAAATCGCTGGTGACAATCCTTCTATGGAATCAATCTTTGGCTTTTCTACTTGACCAAGAAATTGCCGAGCGTAGGCTGATAGGGATTCCACGTATCGCCGTCGGCCTTCAGCATAGATTGTATCAAATGCAAGCGAGCTCTTCCCCGAACCGGAAATCCCAGTTATCACCACAAGCTGGTTGCGTGGGATTTCAACATCGATATTTTTTAGGTTATGCTCTCTCGCGCCCTTCACTTGCAGCACATTCATCGTCCTTTCTCAGCTCCTTTATCTGGTCGCGCAATTTGGCTGCCCTCTCAAATTCTAGCCGGCTTGCTGCTTCGGTCATCTGATTCCGGAGATCACTGATTGTGGTAGTAATCTCTTTTCGCGAAAGGCGGTCGACATTTCGTATTTCGGGATAATGAATGTCGCGCGACCTTCTCATCAGTTGAACGATATCAGTAACGTCGCGTTCGATTGTCTTCGGGGTAATATCATGTTCTCTGTTGTACGCAGCTTGGATACGCCGGCGGCGACTGGTTTCGTCAACTGCGTAACGAATAGAGTCAGTGATGACATCCGCGTATAGAATCACTTTTCCATGCACATTTCTTGCTGCTCTTCCGATGGTTTGGATAAGCGAGGTTCCAGATCGCAGAAATCCTTCTTTGTCCGCGTCAAGGATCGCCACCAGCGCCACTTCGGGAAGGTCCAATCCTTCGCGTAATAGGTTAATCCCCACCAGTACATCAAACTTTCCCAGTCGCAGATCGCGCAATATCTCTATCCTGTCCAGAGTATTGATCTCGGAGTGTAGATAGCGAGCCTTAACACCCAGATCGACCAGGTACTCAGTAAGATCCTCAGACATGCGCTTGGTAAGAGTGGTGACGAGAACACGCTCGTCTTGCGCAGTTACGGTATGGATTTCGTTAAGCAAGTGATCCACCTGTCCAGATACAGGCTGGATCTGAACTTCTGGATCGACGAGACCAGTTGGCCGGATGATTTGCTCCACTACGCGTTCGCTACAACTTCGCTCATAAGGACCAGGAGTAGCAGAGGTAAAGATTACCTGATTAGGTCGAGATTCAAATTCACTAAACATGAGTGGCCGGTTGTCTAGAGCAGAAGGAAGGCGAAACCCATATTTGATCAGGGTTTCCTTGCGTGACCGGTCACCTAGATACATGCCCCGGATTTGAGGGATTGTTTGATGAGACTCGTCAATTACTATCAAGGAATCCTCCGGAAAGTAGTCGAGCAGCGCCGCCGGTGGCTCGCCAGCGTCGCGGCCATCAAGGTAACGTGAGTAATTCTCGATTCCTGAGCAGTACCCCATCTCCTGCATCATTTCCAGATCGTAGTGGGCACGCTGCTCCAGTCGTTGTGCTTCAAGGAGCTTCCCTGCTTCACGGAGTTGGCCGAGCCGTTCTTCAAGTTCTTCCTTAATCAGTTTGATGGCGCGCGCTGTTCGATCACGCGGGGTAATGAAGTGCGAGGCAGGGTAAATAGTAACTTGATTCTTTTCGCCAAGTAGCGTGCTGGTGATTGGGTCAAGGATCACGAGCCGTTCAATCTCGTCATCGTAGAACTCTACCCGCACAACATCTTCTTGATAGGCAGGAATGATTTCTACTGTGTCTCCACGAACGCGAAACGTTCCGCGCTCAAACCCGATATCGTTTCGGGTGTACTGTAGTAACACTAAGCCGCGCATAAGATCATCGCGATCCATCTCTCCGTGCAGGGCAAGGCCAATCGACATGTCGTGGTAATTCTCTGGCGAGCCAAGCCCATAAATACAGGAGACAGAGGCGACAATGATCACATCTCGCCGTTCGAACAGGGCAGAAGTTGCGGCATGGCGTAAACGGTCGATCTCGTCGTTTATCGAAGAGTCCTTCTCGATGTAGGTATCAGTTTGTGGAAGGTAGGCCTCAGGCTGGTAGTAGTCATAGTAGGAAACAAAGTAATGAACGGCATTGCTTGGGAATAACTCGCGGAACTCATTGCACAATTGGGCGGTAAGTGTCTTGTTATGAGCAATAACAAGAGTGGGTCGCTGTACAGCCTGGATAACATGCGCGATGGTTAGAGTCTTTCCTGTTCCGGTTGCTCCAAACAAGGTCTGATATCTAGCTCCGGCAGCAAGCCCCTGGCTGAGTTGGCGAATCGCTCGCGGCTGATCGCCAAGCGGGGTTAAGTGCTCAGATATCTGAAATCCTGCTTTTTCTCCGATTTTTAACAGTCTCATCCTATTTTGAATGTTAGCTGTTTGATTGCGCGCGATCAACACAAATTGGTGTTCTCTGCACCTCTGTGAGAGGCGGTATGCGGGGGTGGGGTCAACCCCTTTTTATTGGCGCTCAGGTCCCCGCAATGCTTCTATCACGGCTTCAATGTGTTTGGGTGTGCTGCCACAACACCCGCCAAGAATCTTTACCCCAAGCTTGACAAACTCCATCGCGTACTCAGCCATCGTACGTGGTAACACGTCATAGATGGATTTCCCATCTTTTTCGTGCGGCAGCCCGGCGTTGGGTTTAGCCAGCAGGATGGCATGGGGCACAGCTTGGCGCATCTTGGTTACTGCTTCGAGCGTTTCACTTAACGTGCGCCCACAGTTGGCGCCGATCGCGTCGACGCCAAGTCCCCAGAGCCTTATCGCCGCATCCTCTGGCTTTATTCCCATCATCGTCCGGCCGTGTGAGTCAAAGCTCATTGACACTAAGATCGGTAGCTTTGTCACTCGCTTTGCTCCCTTAACAGCAGCTACCGCTTCGTCTAGGTCGCTCATTGTTTCAATGAAAATCCCATCCACTTCACCCTCGGCCAAGTAACTAGCCTGCTCGGCAAAGGTAGCAGTCACCTCTTCGATGGATAGTCTTCCCAGTGGTTCCAGCAATTGGCCAGAGGGACCGATATCGCCCAATACCAGCGTTTTGTCGTTTACCACTTGACGAGCGAGTTTGGCGGCAGTAAGGTTGATCTCGTATGTACGATCGCCCAAGTTTGCCTTTTGCAGGCGAATACCACTTGCCCCAAATGTGTTCGTAAGGACGATATCACAACCTACATCGACATAGGCTTGGTGTAACGCGCGTATCTCTGCCGGCTTGACCAAGTTCCAGTACTCTGGGGCGATACCGGGGGGAAGCCCCGCGGCTTGCAGCATTGTTCCACTGGCTCCATCAGCAATTATCGTCCCAGGTTGAGAGAGACGTTCTCTAAGACGGGTCATTATCCTTTCCTTGGCGATAACTTGATCAGCGCTCCAGTTGAGACAAGTTGCTCTGCCTGTTCAGACAAGAGAAATTTCTGAATCTTCCCCGATTGTGTCGTCGGAAAGTGATCCATAATTGCTACATAACGAGGAACCTTGAAATTTGCGATCTTCCCAGCGCAGAAATCAACGATCTCTTGTGGATCGATTGTTGCTCCGAGGCGGGGAATCACACAAGCAACAGCCACCTCTCCCATTACGTTGTCATCTACTCCAGTCACAGAGACGTTTTGTACCTTGGGATGGGTGAATAGATACTCCTCGATCTCGGCCGGATACACATTGAACCCACCAGTGATCAGCATGTCTTTCTTGCGGCCGACAATGCTCACATATCCTTCGCTATCCATTGTTGCCAGATCACCAGAGTAGAGCCAGCCCTCACCATCGATTACCTGCATAGTCTTATCTGGCATCTTGTAGTAGCCAAGCATAACATTGTATCCGCGACAGGCAAGTTCACCCGTCTCTCCTGTTCTAAGTGGTTGGCGGTCATCATCGACAATTTTTATCTCGATTCCGGGTAATGCTCGACCAACTGTCTCTACTCGTAGTTTGACTGAATCATCGAATCGAGTCATTGTGATCACAGGCGAGGCTTCAGTAAGGCCGTATGCAATCGATGTATTGCAGTGAAGTTCCGTTATCACTGCGTTCATTACCTTAGTTGGGCACGGCGCCCCAGCCATGATCCCGCTACGTAGTGACGAGATGTCATACGCTGAGCCATCTTGTTTGCCTTTATGGTATTCTTCCAGCTTGAGAACGAACATCGTGGGAACCCCGTAAGTGATTGACACACGTTCTTGCTCGATCAGTTTAAGCGCGTCTCTTGCTTTGAACACGGCCATTGGGACAATACTTGCCCCCCAAGCAATTGCACCCATGATTCCCATCACGCAGCCGAAGCAATGGAAAAACGGAACCGCGAGCAAGAATATGTCTTGTTCGCTTGTATGCAGTAACTCGGTCACTTGCTTAGCATTCTCACCAATGTTGTGATGCGATAGCATAGCTCCTTTTGGGTTTCCGGTTGTTCCTGATGTATAGAGGATAAACACATTGTCATTCGGATCGCATCGGGTAGCGCGCTCGGCAACTTTGCCATCGTTTACGTGCGTCGCGCCAAGGCCTGCAATTTCGTCGAATGTGTAGCCGTTAGAGCCCTTTTGCCCACAGACGATGACATGTTTGAGGAAGGGAAGTGCGCCACGAATTTTGTCCAGCATCTCAAGGTAGTCAATCCCCACAAAGGTATCGACCATGAATAAGGTTGTCGCCTCAGAATTCTGCAGTATGTAGCTTACTTCATGTGGCTTGTAGCGTGTGTTCATTGGCACAACGACCGCGCCAATGCGAGCGATGGCAAAATAAGCGATCACCCATTCGGGGATGTTTGGCATCCACAGGCCGACCTTGTCTCCCTTCGCCACTCCCAGTTCGATCAGTCCGCGGGCAACGCGGTTAACACGCTCATCAAGATTACGATACGTGATCCTCTGTGCGCCGTCGGCAATAACCAAGCGTTTGGGGAAGCGGGTCGCGGTTTGTGATAGAACTTCGGAAAGCGTTCTCATTGTTGCACCTCCTACCTGGAGCCAGCCTAAACAACAGCATTATCGAGAAATCCATAAGTTAGGGCAACTTGGCATTTTTCGCGTTGTTATCTACAATTAGGAGTATCAACAATAGGGGGCAAAATGTACGGAAGTTTTGGGCGGTACGTAGATGTCGATTTGTCCAGTGGAGTCTGTGGGGACTACGAGATCCCATCTTTGTGGAGCGCCAGGTATTTCGGAGGGCGGGGGATTGCGGCACGGCTTCTCTTACAGGAACTCAACGGGGATACCGATCCTCTTTCCCCTCACAACATCCTTGTGTTTGCCACTGGGCCCTTTCAGGGAACAGGGCTCCTTGGGGCAGGCCGCCACCTGGTTATGGGGCTGTCACCCAAGACGAGGAGTGTTGCTGGCTCATACGTTGGTGGTTACTTTGGACATAAGCTTGGCAAGAGCGGATATGACGGAATTATCATTCGCGGCAAGGCTGCAGGCCCTGTTTATCTTACCCTAATCGACGGGCAGCCAGAACTTCACTCGGCGGCCGATCTATGGGGAAAGGGAACGGGAGAGACTGAGACTATACTTACCGCACGTCATCCCAACGGACGTGTCGCTTCAATTGGGATTGCCGGGGAGAACCTGGTGCAAATGGCGTGCATTATCCACGATCGATCCCGCGCGGCCGGACGCCCAGGTCTTGGCGCGGTAATGGGGTCAAAACAGCTAAAGGCCGTTGTTGTGTCTGGAAACAAAGACAAGTCATTCTATGACCAGGGGCGCTTTCTCAGAGAACGAACAAACTACGCCAAGCTTTTTCTTGATCAGGGAATGAAAACATTTGGCGAGTACGGAACAGCGGCTGGTATTATTCCGCTGTCTGATATGGGACTTCTTCCCACTAAGAATTTCCAGGAAGGGACCTTCGATCGGGCGGAGGCGATCAGCGGTCAGCGCTTAAGCGATACGATCCTTGACGGACGCGATGGCTGTGTCGGCTGCCCAATTCGCTGTAAACGCGTAGTGAGAACAACATTCGCTTCCGAGGACGTCCTTCCCGAGTTTGGTGGACCGGAGTACGAAACACTTGCCGCGCTTGGATCGCTTTGCTTGAATGGAGATCTAGCTTCCATCGCCCTAGCGAACCAGCTATGTAACGATTACGGAATTGATACTATCTCTGCTGGTGTTGCCATTGCTTTTCTTATGGAGGCCCAAGAGAAGGGGTTGATTGACGAACCCATTCTGTGGGGTGATGGCAAGGGGATTGTTTCTCTTATCAGCAAGATCGCTCGTCGCGAAGGAATTGGAGATTCGATTGCCGCTGGTCTGGCGGCTTACGCCAGTGAAATAGGGGCTGATTTCTGCATGACAATAAAGGGAGTAGAGCTCCCGATGCACGAACCGCGAGGAAAGCAAGGGTTGGGGATCTCATACGCAACAAGTCCCCGTGGAGCAACACACATGGAGGGGATACATGACACCATGCTCAGTAGTGAAACCCCTTCCCCAGAACTTGGCGTTACTCATTCCTACGACCGGTTTTCTCTCGCTGACAAGCCTGAGATTGTCAAGCTATATGAAGATCTGCGTTCATTTTCCAATTCCCTTATCCTGTGTGTTCTCACAACAAGGATGGTCGGCCCGCACTACAACTACCCGCAGATTCGCTCCCTTATTGAAGCGGTAACCGGGATCGGTCTCACCCAGCAAGAGATGATAGAGATTGGCGCGCGGAACTACGCGCTTTTGCGCTTGCACGCCGCGCGGAGCGGATACACAATGGATGATGACATGTTGCCAAAACGCTTTTCTAGTCCGCTTTCTCGCGGAGGAAGCGCGGGCCATTCAATCAGTAGAGAGGATCTCCGTTCCGCAGTAGAGACCTATTACCAGGCACGTGGATATGATCGTCTCGGTCCAACTGATGCGACTCTGCGCGAACTCGGAATGGATGATTGTCTTGGAGTTATCAGCAGGTGATCTCAACGCGGTATATTGTTTCATTTATCGGACATCACGAAAGTGGGAAGACTACGCTGTTGAAGCGGTTGATACCCATCTTAGTAGAGCGGGGCTTGCGTGTGGGAACAGTGAAGCACATCTCAAGCGAAATGGATGTTGACAAACAGGGAAAGGATACCTACTGGCATCGCCAAGCCGGGGCAGAGAGTAGTCTTGCGATAAGCGGATCATCTTGTGCTTTGTTTTGGGACAATGACACCGATGAACAGATCGATCTAATGATCAGAAGATTGTTCTCCGGGTATGATATTGTGCTTGTTGAAGGATTCAAACATGGGCCGTTTCCCAAGATAGAGGTATATCACCAAACAAGCACAACCAGAGCAGAGCCACTTGCCGGCGAGATCGACGTCGTGGCTGTTGTCACTGATAAATGTGCTGCTGTTCCCGATGGAGTTACAATCCTTTCTCCTCACAAACCGGAGGAGGTTGCTGATTTTCTTTTCGAGATGTTTTCGTAGAAAAGCAGTTAAATGGTTTAATACTTGATTAGTTGGCTGGTTGAGTAGGGAAAAGAGTTCGTTGAGTTCGTTGGGTAAAGTCAAAAACAGTCCAGCTCCTGAAGTCACGAGTGAAAGAAATTGAGGAAGTATAACTAGGTTCATCTCACCCTCACCTAGCCTCTCCCTTCATCGAGGGAGAGGGATTATCAACAATCTTC
>JAUVYF010000124.1 GCA_030603215.1 Candidatus Bipolaricaulota bacterium | reverse complement strand
GAAGTCCAAATTGTACGGATCTTTGATGAGCTCCTGCGCCAGCTCGGATTGCGGGGTGGGGAGAGCTTGATCGAAATTGGTGACTGCCTTTCCCTGCCGTTCGTACAGGCTGGATTCGATCTGATGCACGAGAACGGCACGCGACCAGCCGTGTTCGATACATGCGCGGATGTACCACTGGCGCATGGTTGGATCCTTGACCTTAGTTATCAGTACCGTGTTGTGTCCCCAGGGTAATTGGTCAACAGGCTGTTGACCAAATTCGGGATACGCCTGGGCAAACATCCGCATGTACTTGAGGTTGGTACGTGAAAATCCTTTCATATCAGGGAACTCACGGTACAAGTCCGTTGACAATTTACCCAATACCTTGTCTCCCCAGCGAGAAGATTTCTCTCGTTCCAAAATCGATTTCCCGACCTCCCAATGGAGCCGAATTAGTTCGCGATTGACCGAAAGACCAGCCCTTACGCGCGCTTCCCGGATGCGCCTCTTGAGGTTGTCCAGCAGCTCCCCGTAACTTGCTGGAAGAGCGCTCGTTGGGTATTCCGCCAATTCTCGCGCAGCCTGCACGAGAATCTCCTTCTGACCTTCCGGGTCTTGCTTCCTAGCCATCACATCTCAGCCCTTTCCGGTTCCTGCGCATGCTACCCGCCGCTTGCTACAGGGTTTCCTTGAATCCCAGCGTTGCGCCGTTATTAACTCTCCTTCCTGCCATCTCTCCCTGCTCTTTCCTTCTCCAATGAGCCCAGCTCTTACCTCAATGATGCTATCTTAATCGCATTGTGCGGGCAACTGATGAGAGATGCGGCTCTTTCAGGCAATCTAGGCATTCTCTTCATTACGCTGTTCTAACTGCGCTTTTGCTGCTTCAATGGCTGTCCGTAGTTTGCGCGCCAAGACCTGCTTTGGCGGCAGTTCGGTGAGATACTCAGCCACGTGAATGGATGTTCTGTCCAGTTCCAACAATTCGATCTGCTCGTGCGATCCCTCGGCACAGAGAATAAGCCCTAACGGGGACGTTTCGCCTTCTTCGATTCCGTGTTTCTCCAGCCAGCGCAAGTAGAGTTCCATCTGCCCTTTATACGCGGCTTTGAATCTACCCAGCTTCAGTTCGATAGCTACTAGACGTCGGAGTTTGCGATGAAAGAACAGAAGATCGAGATAATGGTCCTCATTGTCGATCACCATGCGCTCTTGACGGGCTACAAACGTAAAGCCGACCCCAAGTTCCAGAAGAAACGACTCCAATTCGCGCAAGATAGCGGCTTCCAGGTCCCTTTCGCTGAAAGTGTCCTTCAGGTTGAGGAAATCGAGCATATACGGATCACGGAAGATTAGGTCGGGTGACATACGGTCTTCCTCTCGTAATTCCGCCAGCTCCTTTTTCGCCAGTTCTTCGGGTTTCTTGGAAATCGCGGTACGCTCATAGAGCATGGAGTCGATCTTTTTTCGCAAGGTACGGACGCTCCAGCCCTCAGCGCGGCACATCGCGGCGTAGAATTCATGCTGAAGAGGATCTTTCAGGTACATGATCTCTTTGAAGTGCGACCAGGTCAATTGTCTCCACAGCGTAGAGACAATTCCTTTATCGGGGAAAGTATCAGCAAACTTTAGCATATGTCGAAGGTTTTTGGCCGCAAAGCCGGAGCCGTACTCCACGCTCAATTGTTGCGACAGTGTAGAGACAATCTCCTCGCCATATCCAGCCCGCTTCCCTTCGAGAATTTCCTCGTTAATCCGCTTGCCGATCCGCCAGTAGAGCGCGGTTAGCCCGGCGTTGACCGTTGTTGCGACGGCTGAGCGGGTCTCTTCGATAAGGCTGCGGATGTCGCCCAACAGATTCTTGGGTACCAAAGATAAATTATCGGATTTTGTCAGCTTATTTCCCATGTTGCAATGCCCCTTGTATTATCATAGCTTTGTCAGACTGGTGAGCTGCAATTGCGCAGGGAACTCTTGCACATTCCCTGTTCCCGCAAGAGCAGCGACAGGTCTCATATTGCAGCATCAAACATGTTCTTGAGCAACCGCTTTGCCTCAGCCTCTCCCATTTACTCATTCATTGTACAGCGTTCTCGCACTCCATGTGAAGTTTGATTCATTTCTTGCTTAGGGCTGCCTCTACCAGCTTTCCGTGCCAGCTCCTCACACTCGTCCATTGTGATCGCTATACCCATCTGCGGCTCGATCAGAAGGTTGTTTTCGGCAAGGAGTGCGAACAGCATCCGATGTCAGTGCTCGTAGGCTACTTCACGAATCAGGTGCCAGATTTCCAGCCGTGCGCCTTCTTGCACATCACCCAGCTGTCGCGCGCGAAGACGATTTCGTAGCTTTCGTTGCTCTGTGTCCATGTATGGGCAGCGTTCGTAGTGGTGTACAGCCAATGATTACAGCGCAACTCGCGCACCAGCCTCAACGACATCGCGAGCTTCGATAATGACCTTCTCTAGCTTGTTGCGTAGCTCCGTACTCAGAACGGGCATCCGTCTACCTCCACTCCGTTGGGCGGGCCAATTTGAATCCATCTGCCTTCCGAACGCTGTCGGGAAACTGACTAGCTGCAAGCTTCCGCCGTCCGATCGTGAAATACGCGTGCGCCACCCTTTGCAGTTGCACGGAGTGTCTATCTGGAGGGAACGCTACGACGACGCGTTTCGCCGGAAAGAAGCCCCGGATGTTCTGGATGGGAGCAGTCAGATCGCTGTCTCCAGAGATCAAGAGGGCGGTGTCCCATCGGTTCTGAAAGGCATCTACCATCAGCTCCACTGCGATGTTCACCTCAGTCATCTGCTCTCCAGGCATCTGCCATTTCGCCCCACAAGAGAAACACTCAACCGTCTTCTCCAGGTAGTGACCGTAGTAGATATCCATGTTTGTCACCGTTCCGAGAGCTTCTATGTAGGTGCTTTGGCGGTTGTTCTTCTCCGGATCACGCGGGGTGGATGAGACACGGCTCGTGAAGTACTTCGTGCCCACAAGGGATTGCCCCGGTTTGAGCAAGTGTTGGGCAAGCCGTTGGACATTCAGCCAGTAGTATCGTTGCCAGCCCTTGCTACGCATCCCGTAGTAAAGATTGAAGCCGTCGATGTAGACGATAACCCGCTCACCAGCTGACATAAGTCCACCCCATTCTGTTGTTCGGCCAGCCTGTCGCTTGCATCGTCTACCTTCCTTGCTGTATACTATCGGAAAGCTCCGCCAGCGATAGAATCGCTGGCCCGACGTCCCGCTCAGGCGGGACGTTTCTCTTTTATCCGATCACTACCAGACCATCCTTGAGACTGTAGGAGAACTCCTGCCCCGCGTCAGCGGGCTAACATTGACGACGGACTTCTCCACCTTCTTCCACAACTTGCTCGCCAATACAGACATGCTGTGATCTCCCTATGATATGATGATTGGACCGTTCTTAACCACTCACTACTCACCACTCACTACTGAGACCTCCGAAAAACCCTGTTTGCTGTGAATTCCACCAATTTTGCCTCTCAAGGCTGGCAGCAGCAAATCCAGTTCTAGTCACCGCTTGCGCATGTTGGCGAAATCCATCGCTCTCTCATAATCCGGGAATAGCAGGGGTTTTTCAGAGCTCTCACTACTTACCACTAACTACATCCCACATTTCCCTTCATGGGGGAGTTATTACTCTCCTATGATCTTGACCAACACACGTTTCTTGCGCTTGCCGTCGAACTCGCCGTAGAAGATTTGCTCCCACGGACCAAAGTCGAGTTTCCCCTTGGTGATCGCCACCACCACCTCTCGACCCATTACTTGTCGTTTCAGGTGAGCATCTCCGTTATCCTCACCGGTATTGTTATGTCGATAGTGAGAGACGGGCTCATGAGGTGCTAACCCCTCCAGCCAGTTCTCGTAATCGGAGAGCAAACCACGTTCATCATCGTTTATATAGACACTTGCGGTAATGTGCATTGCGTTCACCAAGCATAAGCCCTCTTTCACTCCGCTTTCGGCTATTGCTGTTTCTACCTGTTGTGTAATATTGATAAACGCTCTTCTTGTCGGGATCTCGAAC
>JAUVYF010000066.1 GCA_030603215.1 Candidatus Bipolaricaulota bacterium | reverse complement strand
GATGCGAGTATCAGGCACTAGATACTAGGTACCAGGTACCAGGTACTAGATACTAGGTACTGGATACCAGGTGTCCGTTATCAGGAAAAGAGGCAGTTTTCAGGAGAAGCAACCGCCAGTAAACAGTGGTCAGTGCTCAGCTTTCAGCTCGCCTGATCCTCCTACTGAACCATTTCACCACTTCTTTATTCTTTCATTGTTTTCGACTCTCGACTATCTCTTCGACGCAACAGACCTAACGAACTCTATAAACTCTGTTCATCCGCGTCTATCTGTGTCCATCCGTGGTTAAGCTTTGTGCGTGTCCATCCGTGGTGAGTGTTGTCCGAAGAGCATGAACCACGGATTAACACTGATGAACGCTGATTTTAACCCTCTTTTGATTGTATTCTTATGATTTCTTCATCCGTGTATATCCGTGTCCATCCGTGGTTAATGGTCTGTCCGTGTCCATCCGTGGTTAAAGCGCCTGTTAATCCAGAGTGACCAGGTCTTGGATGCGGGTAATGATGCTGTCGCCGATTCCGCTTACCTTCTTTAGATCGCTTATCGCCTTGAATGGGCCGTGTTGTTCCCTGTACGCGATAATGCGTTCTCCCAGTACGGCGCCTATCCCGGGCAGCTTAATCAAGTCCTCTAGTGGGGCTGTATTCAGATGTATGTTCTCTGATGGTTCCTGGTCGTAGAAGGTGGGAATCAGCACATTGACAAAATCTAACTCGATTGGTTGTAAGGGATCTAGGCGATGAGGTCTTAGGGATGGAAGAAAGATGACGATACCAGTTGCCACAAGCGCGACGGCAATAAGAATGATCAGCCCTCGTTCTTGTGCTGGGGAAAGCCACGATTTCATCCAAGTAATTGCTTGATTCTGGCGATACCGGCTTGCTCTCGTAGGAATCGCATTGGCTCAGGGAGGAGTTCGTAACGAGGCCAGCCAAACTTATCTGAGTAGCTTTGAGTGAAAAGCTTACATAAACGCTGGCGAAGAGTTTCATCAGACTGGAAGATCTCTTCGTTCTCACTGGTTAGTCGCTCTATCTCGGGGATGTAGACATCAATCTCGGCAGCTCTTGTAAGCAGGTCTATGGCTACTTCATTATCGTTTCCCAGAGCTTCCCTGGCATCTGAAAATAGCTCTCGTCTGGTGAGCTCGGCTTTTGCAATGGCCCGCATCCTTCTTGCCTTTTCCCGGCTGTATTTGATGTCTTTGTGCTCTAGGGCAAGGATCTTCCTTTCGCAGCTGTCGCGCCGATTGGGAAAACGTGTTGGATCGGTGGAGATCTTCCCGTGCCAAGCCAGGCAATCTGCGCAGCTAAGGTAGTTTACGTTGGTATAGTATTGATAGTAAGTTTTGTGTCCCATATCCTCCTCCTTGACTGAGAGTGTACGGTTTCTGGGAGCCAGAAGACAACAGTGCCTTTTGCTCCATCAATACTTTGACCCTTCCTATAGGATAAGCTGCCACATTCTACTGGAAAACGCGACAAAAGGCTGATTACTCAAACCAAGATCGCTGTTCCCAAGGACGAAGTTCTTCCACAAGCGAGTACTCGGTCATATCAAGGTGAATTGGGGTGATCGAGATATAACCATTCGCGATTGCCCAGATATCTGTCCCCTCATTCTGGGATGCCGATTCGGCCACTGGTTCTCCGGTGATCCAGTAGTAGTTTCGCCCGCGTGGATCTTCTCCCTTCACCAAGTAGTTGCTGTAGGCGTGTTCTCCCAGCCGAGTTATTCTTACCTTGGTGGGCCTTCCAGCAGGAAGAGATGGGATATTCACGTTTAGGAGGACTCCTGGAAAGAGGAGAGCCGAGCTCAAGAGAAATTGCACCAGCTTGGCCGCAAAACTCGCTGCAAGGGAATAGTCAGCGTTTGCAGGTGTGTCTGGATCCACCTGGAGTGAGACCGCAATGGCGGGAATTCCTCCCCTCACTCCTTCCATGGCTGCGGCCACTGTCCCCGAATAAGTGATGTCTTCTCCAACGTTTAATCCGGGGTTGATTCCTGAGACAACTAGGTTAGGACGACGATCGAGTAGTCCAAGGAGAGCGAGGGAAACACAGTCGGATGGCGCTCCGCTTGTCATGTGACCGATTGTTCCATCGAGGAGCTTTACCTCACTGACACGCAATGGTTTGTGTAAGGTCATCGTGCGGCCCGCCGCAGACCAATTACGATCCGGAGCATATACCTCCAACTGGGCTAAGTCATTAAGTTCCTCCTTTAATGACATCAAGCCAGGTGCACTAATTCCATCGTCATTTGTTAGTAGGATAACTTGATCGCTCACATCATTTCCTCGATAACTTTCTTACTATTCTATTCATTGAACGACTGGATACAAAGATCCCCTTAGTCAACGGCGTCATAGAACAAGAGCAGATTATCTCCGTACACTCGTTGGTCAAAGAGTTCTAGGTTTCCGTAGCGGTTGTTCATCTCTTTCTTCTTGAATACCTCTGTTACGACAATTGCCCCAGGAATGAGAATGCTGCTTGCGCCAAGTTTGGACAGAGCCAACCCAGCAAGTCCTTTCCCGTAAGGAGGGCCCACAAACAACAGGTCAAACTTGCTGCCCCGTCCTTCCAGCTGCTTAACGCCATAGGCGAAGTCCGCCTGCAGAACGCTTCCCTTATCGAGAAACCCGAGCAGTGCGAGGTTCTGCCGGGCAATCGCACAAGCGGAGATGGATCGATCGACAAAAACAGCGCTGGCTGCGCCGCGCGAGAGCGCTTCTAATCCCACGCTACCTGTTCCGGAGAACAGATCTAGAAAACGGCATTTTGGCACCAGATCGTTCAATATGTTGAACATCGCGGTGCGCACAAAATCGCGCATTGGCCTGATGTCGGCATTTTCCCAGGGCGCCAGCAGTTGCCCTCGTTTGGTTCCCCCAGTAATTCGCATTAGCCTCCTTGATTTTGTAAGAGTTCCTTCCTATGATCTCACTTGGCCATACGAAGTAAGTTTACCGGCAGAGATAACCTAGACAAGGGAGCTAGTTTTCTTGATGGATTTTGAAGAAGTAACTGCGGTTGTATTTGATCTTGACGGAACCCTCTGTTGTTATGCCGTGAGCATTGAGAAGGCAATCACCGAAGCCCTGAAACGAGGCGGATGTTCTTGCGAGTTGCTAGGTGATTGTGCCGAGGCGGCTGCGCGCTACAAAGAGCTGTGGCACGAAGAAGCACTGATTCATGATGTAGACTGGCCCCTTCGTGAGCGACTCTGGAGGCGGCTGCTCGAAGAGAATGGAACAAATGATGTCGCGCTGGCGCGCGCCCTTGCCGAACACTTTACGCAGATACGTGTTCCAGAGATCTGTCTATTTAGCGGTGTACATGAGCTTCTGGTTGACCTGAAGCAATGCTATCGCTTGGGGTTACTGACAAATGGACCTACTGATATGCAATGGCAAAAAATAGATATCTTAGGGATTGCTCCACTATTTGATGTGGTTGTAGTTTCTGGAGATGAAGGAGTTCACAAGCCTGATAGGCATATATTTGATGTTCTCCTTGCTCGATTGGGCACCTCTCCTCGAGAGACCCTCTATGTAGGGGACTCGCATGCAATGGACATAGTTGGCGCCAAAAGAGCAGAGATGTGCTCTGTCTGGGTGAATCGAGAGAATGAACGCAACACACAGGAAATACGTCCTGATGCTGAGATAACGGAAATAACCGAACTGCGGGAGCTGTTGCTGTGAACAAAGTAGACGTAGCGATTCTTGGAGCAGGTCCGGCTGGCCTATTTGCGGCTAAGTGTTTCGTAGGTAGCGGCCTCAAGGCTGTTGTGATTGATCGTGGTTCTGATCCCGAGACTCGGACGAGTATCAGCTTTGGGGTTGGTGGCGCTGGCGCGTTTTCCGATGGAAAGCTGAACCTGACTCCAAAGATCGGCGGGGACCCCGCAGACCTTGGACGTAATGAAGCGGAGATTCAACATTATATCGATCAAGTAGATGCTGTCTTTAGTCGTTTCGGGGCGCCAGAGAAGTACTCTGGGTCAGATGAGGAAGGACTGGCCAATGTAAGGAGAAGGGCCAGTCGTTATGGGATTGAGTTCATCAGCGGTAGGCAGCGACACATGGGAACTACACGGGTGCGACAGATGGTCAATCTGTTCTATCGTTACCTTCTGGATAACCAAATCTCCTTTTCGCTCGATAACCAGGTAACTAGCGTTGAAGTGAAGAATGATGCTTTTATCTTACGTGCAAATGAGGATATAGAGGCGCGCTACGTGATTGCGGCTCCGGGCCGTGCTGGAGCCTACTGGCTACGAGAGGAAGCCAACAGATTAGGGATCGCTACTGAATACGGACCCATTGATGTTGGCGTGCGGGTTGAGTTTCCAGCAGAGATCTATACAACAATTGAAGAGGTCATGTACGATGCCAAGTTGCGTGTTCGGACAGCTACCCATGACGACATGGTGCGCACTTTTTGTACAAATCCGCGTGGGTTTGTGGTCAAGGAAACGTACAAGGAATTTGTGCTGGTGAATGGTCACGCTGAGAACGAAGGAGAGACAGAGAACACGAACTTTGCACTTCTTTCCCATGTTGATCTGACCGATCCGGTAGAGGATACCACCGAATACGGCCGCGCGATCGCTAAGCTGGCAACGACCATTGGAGGAGGAAGGCCAATCATCCAACGGTTGAAGGATCTAAAGAATGGTCGCCGTTCCACGCAAGAGAGATTGCAGCGGGCTACGATCGTTCCCACCCTAGCGGATGTTACCCCGGGTGATATTTCCATGGCCCTTCCCGCTCGTATTGTGGAGAATATCTTGGAAGCACTACACCAATTGGACAATATCATCCCTGGACTTGCGGCGGATAATACGCTGTTGTACGCTCCGGAAATAAAGTTCTATGATACGCAGTACCCGGTGAATAGATCGATGGAAACAAGAATCCCTGGCCTTTTTGTTGCTGGCGATGCTTCTGGGCACTGTCGAGGCATTGTGTACTCTGCTGTTACCGGCTTGATTGCCGCGGAAGCAATCAGAAAACGTGAACGAGTCTAGCCCCGTTGAATACATGAATCCCCCAAATAGAGATCAACCGGCGATTTGGGGTTGCCAATCAGCTTTCGCTATTCCCGTGATCCTAACTTTCTTGCTTGCTGTTCTGTGTTTATCCTTTGTATGGGGATTTTCACAGACTATCTCTCTGTCTAGAAACTTCAGTCAAGCTTACAGAGACCCTTCCGGATACTGGGGCGACTCGCAGATGGGGACCGATGGGTGCCCGGATCGAATAGCTACGGCAGGTTGCCTTGTGGCGGCATTCGCGACGGTTCTTGATTACTATGATGTGAGGCTATCGATTCCGGCAGTATCGTCTTCCACAGGAATTGCGAGAACAGGGATGGATCCAGGGATTTTGAATGACTGGCTTAGGACACACGGTGGCTATGGGGCGTGTTCGCAGGATCCATATGGGAATTGCTGCCTAGAGTGGACCGAGCTTCCCCGGGAAATTTCGCTCTCTTCCCATGAGAATAGAAGTGAATCTGGAATTGATGTGGTAGCTCGACAGATAATCGATAATGCCCTACGGTCAGGATATCCGGTCGTTGCTGGGGTGCACTGGGGGGCTAGCTGCCATGGAACCACCACCAGGAATGAAGATTGTCATTGGGTGGTGATCGTTGGCAAGTTCGGCCAAAGTTATGAAATCATCGATCCCTACAACAGCGATTCAAGCCGCCAAGAAGGGATAAAGACCACTCTTTCCAGGGGCGTGTTTGGAAACTATATCATTGATCGATATGTGGTTGTCGCTGGTTCTGCCCCGGCTATCAGGTTAGCCAAGGTGAATCTCGTGTCGTTTTTCAAGCCGGGGGGTTTGCTCTATCCAGGGGAAACAATACAAGGACTACTGAAAATCGAGGGCACGCGGTCCCCTCTCTTGCTATATGCCCGCGTAACTGATCCGCGCGGAAGGGTATCCTATGCTTATTACGGATCGCCAAGCAGTACTATCCTTTCTTATACTCAGCAGAAGCGAAGTTTGTACTTGGAGCCGCGTTGGTTTACGGCTCATGAATGGGAATGGACCAGAGCGATTGTGAACGATGGACAGCTAGGAACATGGACATGGGAACTATGGGTAGAAGATGTCGCTCGTCCTGGCTTACGACTTGGCTACGATATTTCAGCGTACACCGTTGCAGAAGAAAGTACAGAAGCTTTCCAGCCCGCTATTTCAGTGTTACTTGCGGTGGGCATTACCGCAATGATTATTACTCTGATCTATGCATTGGGTATGGCGATCAATAACGGGTGAGTGCCCTATCGGCAGCAAGTAGGGAAACAATCCCGACCAGATTTGTTGTTACCAGACGCATAAATAGATGATAGTAGATAATCCAACAACAACACAGTAGATCCCGAAAATCTTGAGCTTTCCGCGACTTATCAATGCCAAAAGTACCTTAATCGCAACCACGCCAACTGCTAACGCGGTCAATGCTCCGACCAGCAACTCGGGCCACTCGCTTGCAGCAACGCTTGTTGTGGTCAGGGCTTGGTAGACTTTGAGCCCGGCCGCGCCAAGGATCGCCGGGATCGAAAGCAGAAACGAGAAGCGCGCTGCTTCTTTTCCCTTTATGCCAACAATCATTCCCGTTGAGATTGTTGCCCCACTGCGCGAGATGCCAGGAAGAAGGGCCGCTGCCTGGGAAATACCTATCAGGAGAGCGTCACGGAGTCTTACTTCTTTTCGCTTGGCTTGTCTTCCCGCTCGGTCGGCTATAAGTAGGAGCCCTCCAGTTACGAGCAAGCATATACCAACAACTAGCAGCGAGGAAAATGCTGCCTCGATCTTATCCTGCAATACGAATCCAATAACTGTAATCGGAATTGTTCCCACGATAAGACGCGAAATCTCGCCAAGTTCTCTTCGTTTTGTAAACAGGCCTCGGGTAAGACGTAGGAGGTCACGGCGGAACAAAATCAGAACAGCAACTAGTGTTCCCAGATGCAGAATCGCTTCCAGAAGCACGCCAGGGGGGTCAAGTCTCAAGAATCGCTCGCCAATGACGAGATGACCTGAGCTTGATACGGGAAGAAACTCTGTCAACCCCTGGATAATCCCCATAATCAAGTAGTGGATCATGATTTCCTTTGCATGAGCAGTGACAGAACTGCAGGGTCAGTGCATAAGCGTTACCATGCGCGCAAACTGCTGCACCTGCGAGGAGAGCCTTGGTTGCCTCAAACAATCTCCTTCAAGCGAGACTTAACACAATCGCGCCCAATTACCGACATCATATCGAACAGACCTGGGCCAACGCCAGTGCCAGTTATTGCCATCCTGTAATCATGAGCGACGTCTCTCAACCCCACCTCCTTTTCCTTTAGGGCGGTGCGTACTGCTTCCTGCACATTTTCCGGTGTGAATTCCTCAATCGTGCTCAATGCGCCTATTACTGCTTGTAGGATCTCTTTCTTCTGTTGGCTAAGAACTACGTGTTCCTCTTTTTCTAGCGGAACAGGGAACAGAACTCTCATGCTGCTTGCCAGATCAGCGAAAGTCTTGGAGCGGTCACGAAGAAGCTTTGCTCCGGTAAGCAACCTGTCTTTACCTGCCCGATCCCACATCGCTTCTGTTATTAGGTCGTCTTTCAGGGCAAATGGTTTCACTAGCTCGACGATCCTGTCTAGATCGGCTGCCTTCATGTGCTGTTGATTTAGCCAATGTAGCTTTACTTCGTCAAACATTGCTGCTGAGCTACCCACGCCTTGTAACGTGAATAGTTCGACCAGCTGATCGCGAGTGAACACCTCTTGATCTCCATGGGACCAACCGAGGCGGGCCAAGAAATTCACCATTGCCTCGGGTAGAAACCCGCGGCGGCGATATTCGAGAACAGAGGTTACGCCATGCCGCTTGGAAAGACGTGTACGATCCGGTCCGAGAATCATCGGCAAGTGAGCAAACTGTGGGAGTGGCTTTTCGAGTGCCTGATAGAGGAGAATCTGTCTCGGAGTGTTGGTAGTGTGATCGTCCCCGCGAATGACATGGGTTATTCTCATATCGGCATCATCCACAACAACCACAAAATTGTACACAAAGCTTCCATCGGAACGACGGATGACAAAGTCCTTCAGCTGTTCGTGCCGAAAGGTTATCTCTCCCAGCAGAGCATCATGAAAAGTTAGCTCCCCCTGTTCAGGAACACGAAACCACCACGCACCATCGTGTTCGTAGGCCAACTTGCGGTCCATGAGCTCGTGGGCTGCTTGCTGATGTCTGTTGCTGCGCTCGGTCTGGCGGTAGTATTCATCCCAGCTGATGCCAAGCCATTGCATTGCTTCGATGATTTGTCCGATCGATGCTTCGGTTGAACGTTCTTGGTCGGTGTCCTCGATTCGCAACACGAATGTTCCCTTGTTGTGCCTGGCAAAAAGCCAATTGAATAACGCGGTTCTTGCCCCGCCGACATGTAGGTAGCCGGTTGGGCTGGGGGCGAATCTCACTCTGATCATCTTGGGTTCACCTGCTCTTGTCGTTTCAGATATTCTACCGTGTCTGTCGATCGTTTCCTAAGAGAATGATCGGAAGACGGTGAGTGGTGAGTGGTAAGTGGTGGGTGGAAGAACAGTGATGGGTGATGAGTAACGGGTGAAAGGCCAGGAAGAGAAAAAACAGTTGAATAGTTGATTGGTTGAATGGGAAAAGCAAACTGAAAACTGATAACTGCCTTCTCACCCTCACCTAGCCTCTCCCTTCATCGAGGGAGAGGGATTATCAACAATCTTCCCTCCCCGATCGAGGGCAATGTCATTAAGTTAGGCCCAAATCCGCTTCACATACCGCTGAAACCTCAGTCGATGAGTAGCCAACCTCCGTCTCCGCTCGTTCCTTCGTCCTGGCCGCTCGGGGATCAATACCCCCGCAAAGATCATCTTTAACTCTTCCTCCGCTTGTTCGGGGCTCTTACGCTCGTTTAGCAGTAGTTCTAACACATGATCCACCAGCGCCAAGTAGCACACCGATCTGTTTACCTTGTA
>JAUVYF010000114.1 GCA_030603215.1 Candidatus Bipolaricaulota bacterium | reverse complement strand
GGCTAGTCCGCTTGAACTCAGTTCAAGTATACCCGAGTTTACCCATGGATTCAATAGGGTACCTGCCCCATAGAGCGTACGCCAGTGTACCACATCGTCTCTTTGCCAGTGCCAGCCTACCTCTTTCAAGACTGCCACTAGCTCATCGTTGCTACACCAGAGTATGCCCTTTGGACCGGGTTTCACGCCCTTTGAGTGTCCCCAGAAACGCCCAACGTTCCTATAGCGCTTTGGAACACTCTTCTGATACGCTTTAAACGCATACTTGACGGCGTAGTTCCTTGCGCCGTCTGGCTTTCGTATCAGCTCTAGGCGAGTCCCCGCGCGTAAATGACGCTCATCGCCAGTCCCACAGATTCTATACCACGTCTGTGATAGCCAAGCCTGCATTGGCTTATGTACCCTTGCGCCACGTACCAACAAGTGTATATGGGGAGCACCTCTTTTCTGGAATTCCAGAAACCATAAGTACTCCAAGTTCGCCACCTTGCGCCGCAAAGCTACAAGAAACGCGTTAAGATTACGTTTCACATCCTTCCCGTCGTTTGGGAACTCCCTGGGATACGTCAGGGTAATCAACGACGTGAAACGCACATCCGTGTTGGATGCGACAAAGGCAAGCCTATGTCTGCTTGCCTTTGAAAATTCCTTGATTTCGGTTCGTGTCCCTTTGACACCTTTGCCCTGGCCTGGCCCGCGTTTCACGACCGCATCGTTGCGGTAGAGAAGCACGCCGATGATTGGTGGGACAGACCAAGGGTAGGCCGTCAAGGCTGTCCCTCGATCACGCGCGCAACGCTGGGTATCACGGTATCACGGCCCCCATCGAGCGTTGGGATATGAGGTATCTGACAAGCCCGCTGACGGGATCACGACGTCTCGTCAGCCACTTGGATCGCTACCAGGAGCGCACGCCTGCTCTCGACGAATTGACAAGCAAACATCGTTCCTAGTCGCTTTTTCCCGGAAACGACGCACTTGTACCCCTTCTTGACTGGGAGCCAGCAAAAGCACTCTTTACAGGTTAAAATAGGTTCTGCCACGGCTAGTTGTGTCATCACGTCCTACCTTTCCATCCAACGCGTCCATTGACCATCTAGCCCCACCCAACTAGGAGAACCCACTTTCCTTAATTGCAAGTACCACTGCTCTGCGTGGGCTGTGTCTTTATGCCATGCTACTCGTATTTGTGGGCCATAGACATCAAGGAACGCCTTCACTATCAATGCAAAAGAGATAAGCAAAGCACTGTCTTGCCCGTTTTGGATCACGAATTCGGCGATCTCGCTCATCTTATCAGGCTTATAGATGTGATCCACTCGAAAGACGTCAAACTCCTTGGAATAGCTCAGAACAATCCCGGTCAGGATAAACTCGCATTCTACTATCAAGATACCATCCCCTTCACTTCGAATTTGAGCACGTCCATCCGTCTTGTGATTTTGCGCTCTTGTTCCGCGATTCTCTCCTCCAGGACGATGACGACCAACTGCCATCGCCTTTTCTCTGCACCTGCCGCGTCTCGCTCCTGCAGAATGGCCTGGCGTTTCGACCAACACAGACCAGCCAGGTCAGGCAGCAATCTTTTTGCGGTCATTTGTACATCGTTAAGTGTCATTGCATTTGCTCCTTTTGTCTCACCGAATCGACATTAAACCATCTTACATATACAACACGCAAACAAGGAAATGGTTACGCTCTATGCAACCATTTCCTTGTTTTGGTAGGATTCACCAGGAGGCGATCTAGAGCCATCGTTTTGGCTGCCAGGTACTAGAGTATGCCCGTTTGCTCAAAGTGTCCACACGCCCCGCTCAGGGCATCGATGGACGCTCGATGGACGCTGACCGCTCCTATTGCAAGACGTGATACTGTACCATGCACAGTATAAGGATTTCCTTAAGGTGGGTTTGTCCCTTCGAAAACCTGATACAGTATAACAATCTTTGTATATCCTTCGCAGTTCCAACCAAAGTGAAACCCCGCGTTCACGTCTGTCGGCCCTGCTCGACGTATCACCGCGCTGCCCGAGGGCCAGTCTTCCGCATCAGGACAGAGCGTCGCCTTGCAGTCAACCTCATCAATTTGCTGACCGTTGACGCTGAAATAGATCTCGTTGGGGATGTGGTCTGACGTATTCGGCCACAGGGATGCACCTGTGCAGAGAGCATCAGGGCCGCTCATTGCCTTGAGCGTGCAATCGCCTGTGCTCTCTTGAACGCGATAGACAATCCCACAGCAGGTCTGTCCCCCGGCTACCGTTCCTTGCCAGCAGCCCATTTCCTAATGCGCATTGCCTATATTTGTTAGCTCGATTGTGTTGGCACTTGGCTCCAGGGCCAAGGCCCACCAATCGTTACCAATAATCTCGTCGCATTCCGCACAGTACCCTACATCAACGTTACCGGTCGCCCAAGTTGTTTGATTTGTCCACGCCTTGGCCGCCAGGGCCATCATAAAAGGCGTATAGAGCAACCGCAAACAGGCTTTATCCAACGGCGATAATCCTGCCATTTCGTTAATCACTTCAGCTGCGTCAGATTGTGCTGTCGCGTAGTTAAACATCAGTCCGCGCCATACGGCGCATACAAGGTCTTCTTTGTTGGCTACCATCGAATTTCTGACGTCTTCGATGCTTCCTGCAACATCAATCTTGATAATGCTCCAAAGCGTTGCCAAGAGGACACCTATCGGAATGCCCAGAACCGATGTCCCACACATTACGGCCAACGCGACCATTGCAAGGGGAAGCAAAATGTCAACCGCTTCCGATGCAGCAGGATGCAGAAACTCAGTTGTCATTTCCCACGCACAAGCCCAAGTCAACTGGGCAACCGCACACCTATCACCACTATCCGGTGTATCTCCACCATAGTCGTCTTCAATCTGCATTGCGCCTGTAGCTATATGGCCTTCCAGGACTGGCTGTAAAGACGGGCCATAGAACGGCAAGTTACCAAGGACATCGGCAGCAACCGTCGACTGCTGACAGATACAGGTAACTTGTTCCAGAATACCTTCAAGTAACGACAAGAACTGCTCGCAACCCATTAGAACCTCCTCAAGGTCTCCGACAATAGCTTGTATGCTATCCCACTCTTCATTGGTTGGTGTGAGATAGCCCGATGTTTCGTACTCAGACGCAAACGTGCTACGCCGATGGAGATACTGTGTCAAGTTACGCAACATTTCAAGTTGCGCACCTGTGATGCAAAGGACACTATCCCCAAATTGCGGATATAGCACGCGCGACGTCTCGATAAGCACGCGCGGTCTGTAGAACGTCTTCTTTCGCCAAGCTTCACTCATACAAATCTCCCTTTCCTGTCCCCGTCTACGCAAGGACCTTTGTCCCACTTATACAGGGACTTCCATCTTATATCCCCACCAACGCAACCATAGCTCATCGCTCTCGATTGTACCCAGATAGTGCGCAAAGATGGTCGCTCCTTCAGGCAGCGCAACCCATCCGCTCCATATCACGAATGCGTCAGCGCCGTCTGGGTCATCGACCACAAGCGCCATATCCTTGTTGTCCTGGGTGACGAATATCTGGATGCGCGTGAGATCTGACGTGCCACACCAAGCCATCAGACCTTGCACTACCCATACCTCCCCAGGGCCCACGGCAGGCGATACTAGGGTGTCCTCCCCTGCCGATGGACTTGAGTCATACACCTGTCCGTATAGGGTTTCAGAGTATCCCCAAATTACGTTCTTATTACCCATCAACTTTTCCTCCAGGTCAGCGACGATTGACTGCAAACTGTCCCACTCGCTTGCAGTTGGCATCAAGTAATATCTATCGTAGTACGTTGACACGAACGTACTCTGTCGATTGACGTGCATCATCAGGTTGCGCAATATCTCAAGCTGCGCGCCTGACAACGCCACAACAGCGCCATCAAACTGTGGGTCAAGGACTCGCGCCGTCTCAATCAACACACGCCCCGAGAAGTACCATCGGCGTCGTAGAGCATCGGTCATTGCCATCCTCCTACGCAAAGGGCCAACACCCGTGCTGGATGTTGGCCCTATTACAACTCGTGGTCTCTCTAGCGGTCGAGCGCCGCTCTTATCCACGAGTCTATTTGCTCCCCGTCAGACAAATTGAAATCTGCCGCTGTCTCGAACAACGCCAGAAATGTTGCAACGACGCCAGTGATGTCTACGCTGCCATCCGCACTGACGAGAGCGGACTTTATGGCAGGAATCTTGAGAGAAGCCTTCTTCATCCCCGCTGCAATCCAACCGGACGCCGTTGCGCCCACGTCCAGGTTGGCTCCAGCTGTTTCTGCAAAAGCGGGATCAGGGGTGACCGGGATCAAGAGGGTTGCCTTGACGCATCCCAAGTCCGTTACCGCTGCAACGGCAGTCAAGAACGTCGCTGCGCTGGCCTGAAGCGTTGCTAACAACGCTTCATCTTCCATCCCGTAAACCCTGTTCGTCTGGCGACCATATGCGTCGTCATACGTTACTGATAG
>JAUVYF010000040.1 GCA_030603215.1 Candidatus Bipolaricaulota bacterium | reverse complement strand
CTGGATTCCTGTTGAAGCATCACCCGAGCCTGATCATAGCCAGCTGAACCTTGGCTACATCCCATATTATACCGACAATATGGAGAAGTTGTGGTTTGAAGCACGTTACTGTGAGTTTGATGACGCAGTAGAACTTTCCCCGAATTTCCCTCCGGTCGCGAAGATCCGGCTACCAGTCTGGTCTAGCAAGGCGGGGGAACTGATAAAGCTTACCGCACTTGAAGCCTACGATTCAGATGGAGAAATAGTGCTATATTCCTGGGACTTCGGCGATAGGAAGACTACCATACTAACATCTTCGGTCTGCCGTCATAGGTTCAAAGAGCCAGGATCTTACACCGTTACCCTTACTGTGACTGATAATCAGGGAGAAAGTGCAACCACAGCTGACACACTCCAGATTCAGGCAGATGATTCGGATGCAACTCTTCCGGCGAGCGGTGGATGTGGGTGCGGTTAGTAGAAGAAGGACTAAATGAGAACAGGATTTTTCTTCCTGCCGCTTGTCGTTACTTTGGGCTTTCTGCGGCCGCTATACCCAAATCAGTAGTATTGATAACAGGATCTACGAGCTCGAGGATGTAGTCCGCGGGGATTGGTTAAGCTTACTGGACCTCTATCGTATCGCTTCTCATATGTGACCTCCATCAGTTTCTGGCACTAGAGGTATACGCTTCGGCTAGTTACCAGCTACAGAATCTCTCATCTGCCGGCTCATAAAGGACAGTTGTGCCATCTCCTCTACCTTTTCAGCCAGGTGGAGTGCCTCCTCGAGCCTGGAGCCCAATGCTACCGCGCCGTGGCGAGCAAGTAGAACGGCCTTTCCATCGCTCAGGGCATCGACCGCTGCATCAGCGAGTTCCCAACTGCCAGCTGGTTTGTGTTTGGCAACTGGGATTGTGTCTCCGAAGAGGAACTCTCCCTCATCGTTTTCCATGGGAAGCTCGGTGAGACATATCGCGGCTGCGGTGGCAAAGAGTGAGTGTGTATGTACAATCGCCTGGATGTCCTTCCGTGCACGGTAGATCGCCGCGTGCATCCGCCACTCAGAGGATGGGCTGCCACTACCGGAGTACCTCTCCCCTTCGTAGTCAATCTCTATCACTTGCTTGGCTGTCAAGCCCATGTAAGGCGTTGCACTTGCAGTGATGAGAATCCGTTCTCCCATCCGCAGGGATACGTTGCCTGAGCTTCCGCGAACAAGGCCTAAGCGGGCCATTCTCTGGGCAGTTCGCACCACCTGCCTACGCAGATACGGCAAAAGCAGTGCACCTCTGACGCTAACCACGGCAGCGGCCACCCTTGGCCTGAACCATCTCGCTCCGAACAGGCAAAGTACCCTCACATGCTTCCACTAGCTTCCACCTAGTTCTCAGTTCTCATATGGTAGGGCGGCCGCAGCACCCCTCTCTCAGTGATGATAGCAGAAACAAGCCCCGCTGGTGTCACATCGAAGGCCGGGTTCCACACCCGCGTGCCCTGCACGGCAAACTGTACTCCAAGAGGCGCACGCACTTCTTCTGCATCGCGTTCTTCAATCGGAACCTCATCCCCCGTTCCAAGGCTTGCATCAATGGTCGAGGTGGGAGCAGCAACATATAGGGGGATCCTGTGGTGGTCTCCTAGGACCGCAAGGGCGTAAGTTCCGATCTTGTTCGTCACATCACCATTTTGCGTTATGCGGTCTGCTCCGGCCAGAACTGCATCTATTTTCCCTTTTGCCATGAGGTATCCCGCTGCCGAATCTATGATCAACTGGAATGGAATCCCTTCCTGGCTGAGCTCCCAAGCGGTAAGTCGGCTACCTTGGAACAAGGGACGTGTTTCACAGACGTAGACCATGCTGAGTTTGCCCTGCTTCCAGGCCGCCCGGACCACCCCAAGGGCGGTGCCGTAACCACCGGTAGCCAGGGAGCCGGCGTTGCAGATGGTGAGGACCCGTGCGTCCTGAGGAAGAATCGCAGAGCCATGTTTTCCTATGCACTGGTTGCCCTTTACGTCCTCCTCATGGATCTGCTTGGCCTCCGTAAGGAGGGCTTCTCTTAGGCTGGCCGGACGGTCATTCTTGTGTTGCTGAAAGATCCTTTCTAGACGAGTAATCGCCCAGGAGAGGTTCACCGCTGTTGGCCGCGTCCCTCGGAGCTCTGCACTGACTTGCGCAAAGCGGTCCACAAGGTCTGTTCTCTTGACTTCTTCCTGCATTCCCAGCACTATTCCATAGGCTGCTGCGATCCCGATCGCCGGTGCACCACGCACCTTCATCTCCCGGATTGCGTCCGCCAAGTCTACGTAATCAGTGATCCTGAGAACAACCAGCTTTGACGGAAGTTGCCTCTGATCGATAAGGTCAATCCCGCCGTCGCGGTAGATAAGCGGGGAGGGTACTCCGTGGAATGTAGGAAGCCTCTTCTTGGTCATCGCTTTGTGTTTGGATGATAGTTTAAGGGTATAGAATAAGTCAATACCACTAGATCAGTGTCTTGTACGGTAGAATACTGAATTCTGTAGTGCACGGTCGTGGTACAAATGTATTCCGATGTCGCATCTGTTTGGGTATCCAAGTATGATTTGATCCTCTTTAGAGGATTGCTATCTATATCCTCATAAGAAGCCTGTGTGTGTCACATGAGGAGTAGATCGGCAGTATGCGCAGAATGTTTGCTGATAACCGGCGCTTGTTCTTCTACGTAGTTATCTCTAACGTTCTCCTTGTCTTTGGTCACCGTGTGTGGCAGGTGATGTTTAACAACTTCGCGGTGGAGAAGATCGGGGTTGGCCCAGAGGCGATCGGCTGGATTCAGTCAGTGCGCGAGGTACCAGGGCTGTTGGCATTCCTTCTCGCCTTTGTGGCGCTTGTCTTCTCCGAACTGCGGATCATGGCTCTGAGCATCGTTCTGCTTGGCGTAGGAATAGTCCTTACTGGCCAATCAACGACGATGCCTTTTCTGCTTCTTGCCACACTGGTGATGAGTTGCGGTTTTCACTACTTTGGCCCAAGCAGCAATGGAGTGATCCTGATGAGTGTCGATCGTGACAGGACACCCAAAGTACTGGGAGAACTGAGAAGCTTGGGGGCAATTGCCGCCTTGGCGGCAACCGGCACCGTATATCTGCTTGCCGAACGAATTGGGTATCGCAATCTGTTCCTTGCCGTGGGTACACTAGTCGCTCTTGCCGGACTCCTTCTTTTTCCCCTAGGCAAAGGACAACATGGGCTACCGCCGCGACGCAAGGTGAAGCTACGTCGAGAGTACTGGCTTTACTACACGTTAGCCTTCCTGATGGGAAGCAGGCGACACATCCTTACCACTTTTGCCATCTTCCTTCTGGTTAGCAGGTTCAAAATTACTGTAAACACAACAGCAATCCTCTTTTTCGTAAACAGCCTGGTAAATATTTACGCCTATCAGCTCACTGGCAAGCTCATTGCAAGACTGGGTGAGCGAACCATGTTGACAATCGGGTTCTGTATGCTTATTCCCATATTCCTTGGTTACGCGTACGTCAATACTCTTCCGGTTTTGTTCTTCCTATTCGTCTTAGACAACATCCTGTTTGGCTTAGACATGGCGCTGGTGACGTACTTTCAGAAGATAGCCGTGTCTCCTGAGGAACTCACGAGTAACCTTTCCATCCAGACCACGATCAATCACATTTCTGCAGTTGTGGTTCCAGTACTTGGTGGAACGGTCTGGGTTCTATTTGGATACCGGGCTCCATTTCTTACCGGTGTAGCGATTGTCGTGGTTTCACTGATCCTTACCCAGCTAATCCAAACACCAAACACGAAAGAGTCTATTTCCGCGGGGATATAGCACGTGATTGGGACGAGACTACAAGAGCGCCAGCATCATCAATCCGCGAACCTGCTTGTGGATGAGCGGATAGAACTCCTATCTATTCTTCCGTGTTATCAAGTATCGCTCAGTTAGCGCTGTATCATTAGCAGATCAAAGCAGGCAGGTTTAGAGGACATGAAGCTTGCAAGTCTTGCGAAAATGGTGGCCGTAGATCGCTAAGGTGACAGCCAATGGGAACAGTCTAGGGTGGCGAAAAAGCGTCCAGAAAATAAGTTTCCAGTATTGCACTCGCTCCTTGCCAATAATGCCAAGGCGGTAGATAGACCGGAACAAGGCCAGGATGTGCTGGAAGCATAGAGGTGTGTGTATCTTTGGTGGTGGATACTCCCGCAGGAAGGTCTTGACGCGCTGGTAGTAGTACTGAGGCGAGTAAATGGTTTGCAGTATGCGTTTGTATCCCTGACGTAGTGTATCTAGGCTCATGGCAGTGATAATATTCGTGGTACCGTCAACGTTATCTCCGGACATGTCATCAAGCAGGCGATCCTCCTTCTTCAGACGTTCGTAAAGCCTTGTGCCACGCGGCGCCTGAAGCAAGCCCACCATTGCAGTCACAATCCCGCTTTTCTGGATAAAGTCAATCTGCCGCTGGAAGACAGAGGGCGCATCATGATCAAAGCCAACGATGAAACCTCCCTGGACTTGTAGGCCGGCTCGCTGCATGCGCTTGACGTCTTGAACCAGGTCACGATTCTTGTTCAGCCTCTTGTTGCATTCAGTCAGACTCTCTTCGTTCAGGGTTTCTATGCCAATAAAGACCGTACGAAAGCCTGCCCGCACCATCATCTCCATCAATTCCCGATCGTCGGCCAGGTTGATGGACGCCTGGGTATAGAACGGGATTCCTGCCTTGTCCTTCTGCCATTCAATCAGGGCAGGCAATAGCTCTGTCTTGAGGCACCCTTTGTTGCCAATGAAGTTGTCATCTACAAAGAAGATACTACCGCGCCACCCTAGGTCATAGAGACTGTCTAGCTCGGCGGTGATCTGCCCGGCTGTCTTCGTGCGGAAGCGGTGGCCGAATAGTGTTGTCACGCTACAGAACTCACAGTCATAAGGGCAACCACGGGAGAACTGGATACCCATCGACTCGTACTGATCCATGTCGACCAACTCCCATAGCGGGACCGGCGTTTTCCGGATGTCAGCAAATTCAGATGTAACGTAGACGTTCTTCGCCCGTTCCTGTGCCAGATCCTCCAGGAAAAGTGGAATGGTCACCTCGCCTTCATTTAGTACCAAATGATCTACCATCTCAAACTGCTCGTGCTCACTCGTGAAGAGCGGTCCTCCGGCAACGACCTTAACATCCGCTTCCCTGCAACGGGCAATGATCTGACGTGCCGACGTTCTCTGGACAGTCATCCCGCTGATGAACACGTAATCAGCCCACGCCAGGTCTCTTTCGGTGAGCTTTCCCAGGTTAGTATCGACCAAGCGCTTGTCCCAACCTGACGGGAGCATCGCGGCAACGGTCAGCAGGCCCAGCGGAGGAGAAGAAGCCTTCTTGCGTATGAACTTGAGTGCGTGCTTGAAACTCCAGAAAGTATCCGGAAACTTAGGATAGACCAACAGAACGTTCATTATACTTACCCCCTGCTGTCCTGTGTTATAAGGATTATAACAGAGGTAGACGCATCATCAAAATTGAGTCAGCAGTCACTACTAGGTTCCTCGCTAGGAAAGCAAACAAGACACGTCCTGTGTATACGTGGCAACGCATGGCCAAAGACTTATAAAATGGCTGGGCGAGCTACCTCCTTGACTTGTTTTGTGGGAGGGGAGAGTGTAATAATGGTTATGCGATAGCGTGGTCGTGTGTGGAGGAAAGACTGGTGTGGCGCGATGCGTTTAGCTGAGGGAGGGTGTGATGGATAGCGCGAGGACCATATTGATTGCTGTCGGACTGGTTGTGGCACTTGTTGGAGTGATATTGTTTCTCGGTGTCCCTGAACCGCCCCAACATGCAGTGATTGCAACCGAGCGGCTTGATGTTGCTGTGTTGGGATTTGCCAATAGCTCGGCTTGGCGAGGAGCAGCGGAGATGCTGCAAGCTCGGATCGAGACGGAGCTTGTCAATATGCCGGAGATTACAGCCTTCTCGCGGTCACGATTAAACCAGCTGTTAACTGAGCAGATGCTGGGCGAAGTTGGCATTTTTGACCCCGCTACGGCAGCTCGTATTGGTTCCTTGACAGGGGTCAATAAGCTCATCACAGGGACGGTTTATGCCATAGACACAAGCAAGGAAGCAACTACAGTCTGTGAAGAATGGAAGGACGGAGACTGTGTTTCTCCAGTTCCAGCCAATCGCTATAGGTTGCGGCTTCTTGCGCAAATCCAGATTGTGGATACCCGGAGCGGGCAAATCGAACAGGCGTCCGATTACGAGGGAGAGAATACTGTTACCATCAAGGAAGGAAATACCTTTGGTGGTTACGAAGGCCAAGTTGTAGCTGCTGCTGCCGACATCGCTCGTGATGTGGGCTCACTTCTCATCTCTTCATATACGCGTGAGTTGCACTACGGACTGTATCGATCGGTCACGCGCAAGCGAGAGGGGTACGTTGGAGAGGATGAAACTAGCCGATTCTCTCGATCAGATCTAAATGCGCTCCTGATTGTTCATTTCAATAGGGTACACAGCGGTGATTTGTTCGAGCTTCGCTGGATCGATTCAAATGGTAGGACTGTGGAGACCGCAAGAGATACCGTAACCAGTGGTCAGTGGCATCTCTATCAATTGAGCCTCGCGGATCTTCAGATTGGGCGGTTTGCCGCGCAGGGGTATGTGGATGGAATCAAGGCATTTGAGAGAGCGTTTATTGTTGATCCCTAACGCAGATCACTAAGCACTGCACTGTAAGAGACTCCTGGGTGCTGGGCCTGTAACAGCACACGATTCCCCGCACGCAAATACGGTGTTCGGACTGGAGAAGCTCCGCGCACATGCAGTTCCTAATACATTTGCCTAGCTCCTTACATCCAAGGTCTATTGTTGCCGAACCATCTTGATACTGCTAGAATAGACTAACAAATTGACCAAGGAGGTTTTTCTATGAGAAAGAGCATGGCGATATGGGGAGTATTTGGGCTGCTTCTAGCGGCTCTATCCGTGGCAGCACTGGGTAGTGCATTCGACGTAGCCTTCTACCCAGCAGGCGAGGTAACCGTAGGACTGTTCACGAACACAACCGGAGCAGCGGTGGCCGGAATGCACATTGAGTTTGACCAGCAGGTGACGATCACAAACAAGATAGCAATCGGTGGGTTCTTACCTACTGTGAGTGAAGAAAGCGGAAGCGTATTCGATTTTGTTGGCGGAGAACTGGTTGCCAGTGGCACCATGGAGCTTGATTGGAGCCCATCAGAGGCAAGACCTGTTCTCATCCAGTGGGTCTCGGAAACAGGCGCTGTTGGGGCCCCGTACTTCACCACAATTGCCGTTTTTGGCCGGCTATTGGGAGAAGGGATTGTCGCAGTACGTGAAGCCGACCAAGCGTTACTGGTGGCTACATTTGCAGCCTTCTTTGCCGATAACGAAGAGTTCTTCGCTTCGCTTTCCGAGTCTCTGGGTATGCCAATACAGGATTCGTTGATGCCGATTATTATGAGCGCTCCGGCAGAAGCGATTGGGAACTTCTTCAACACCATCGTTGGAATGCTCGGCGCGAGTACGCTGGATGAGGTAGTGCGGGGTGATGTTGACTTCTCGTCACTGTTGGCTCTTCTTGGACTCTAAGGAGGGTAACCATTAAGAGAAGCCCTAAGCGTCGGTGTATGGTATGTTTTCTACTTGTTGGGATAGTTTTTGTTCTTCCTCTGGTTTGTTGTGTGGCGCAGGCAGAAACAGTACCTAAATCGACCTCAGAGTGGGGGGAGATTGCCGATGGAGCTCTCTCCTTTATCTATAGTTTGGCCCACCTGATCGGCCAAGGAATCGTGCAGCTGGTACATACAATCCTTCCATCAATGTCAGTTCCTGCAGATCTTGTTGACCCAATTGGACTGCTTGCCATTTTGACGATATTCCTCGCAATAGCATCAATTGCTAAACGACTTGTGTGGATTGTAGTGATTGCTGGTTGGGTCCTCATTCTCATCCGGCTAGCACTTGTGATAGTGCAACATTACACTTGACCTGTTCCGGAGAGAGGGGGTAGGTGGTGATTGCTGTGTTAATTGCGTGTGCGACTGCACGAGAAACAGCGGCGTGCGCAGCCATTAACGGAACTTCCCCTAGCCCCTTTGCTCCGTATGGACCCTTAGAGTAAAGAGCCTCGACAAAATCGACATATGCGTGCGATGGCATGTCGCGAACTGTCGGAATGCGGTACGTGGTGAAACCTTTTGCTGATAGTTCTCCGTTCTCTTGCCTGATTTCCTCCATTAGTGCGAAGCCCAGTCCTTGCGCGATGCCCCCTTCAACCTGACCGGTCGCCAGCTGATGGTTGATGATCTTGCCTGAGTCATGTATTGCTACGAAGTCTTCCACTGAAACCTCGCCCGTTGTTACATCTACCTCTACCTCGGCGATGTGGGTAGCATAGGAATAGACGAAATATGTATCCCCAAGACCAGTTTCTGGGTCCCAGCTGACTGGCGCTGCGGCTGCCCATCCTTCTACAGCAGGGTCAAGGTTGCGCATCCAGAACGCTTGCGCGATCTCATCAAGGCGGACAGAGATTTCCTCCTCTGCGATGTTGAGGATACCAGCTACCTTAGCAATGCGCTTCCATAGTTTCTCCGCCGCGTCAATAACAGCAAGCCCACTCATCGTTGTTCCGCGTGAAGCAACTGTTGGTCCGGAATCAGGAACGCGAGAGCTATCTACAGGAGCGATATGAATCCGTTTCATCGGGATCTGCATTGCCTCTGAGGCGATTTGCGTAACTACGGTAGTGAATCCTTGCCCCATTTCTACATTGCCCACTGCAATCGTGAGTGAACCATCGGCTTCAAGCTTCATATATGCACCGGCCTTGTCCAGAAAAGGAGCCTTTCCCCCTAGGCCGACTCCATACATCACAGTTGAAATCCCCAACCCACGTCGGCGATAAACTGATCTCTTGTTAAACGTGTTCACTGACTTGAGGCGGTCTTTCCATCGAATTCGTTCGCCTGCCTCTTTGATTGTTTCGATTACCCCAGTGCTCTTCCCTAGCTGTTGATTAGTAGCTGTTCTATCGCCCGTTCTTAGAGCGTTGACGCGGCGGATTTCCAAACGATCGATTCCCAATCTATTGGCCAGCCGGTCCAGTTGTGATTCATGGGCGAAGATCACTTGTGGGCTGCCAAAGCCGCGGAATGCGCCGCAGGGGACGGTGTTCGTCGCGACTGAGCGGCCATCGATCTTCACGTGGGGAATCCGATACGGTCCCGCACCATGCACCAACCCGCGCCATAGAACGGCTGAAGAGAGAGTCTGATAGGCGCCAGCGTTATACACAAGGTCAACTTCAATTGCGGTAAGCGTTCCATCAGATCGAGCCCCACTCTTGTAGTGGACGACAGATGGATGTCGCTTGCTCGAGGTCAGGATGTCTTCCTCACGGGTAAGGATGAGCTTCACTGGATGGCGCGACTTCCTCGCGAGAAGGGCTGCCAATGATGAAATTACAGAGGGAATATCCTCCTTGCCACCAAATGCTCCGCCAGTTGTCGTTTGTACTACTCGTACTTTGGAGAGGGAGAGATCAAGAACCTTGGCTACCGCAGCCTGTACATAGAATGGGCATTGCATTGTTCCGTAGATCACCATGGATCCGTTCTCTTCGGGAACAGCGATTGCTCCTTGTGTCTCCAGGTAAGCGTGTTCTTGGTAACCGGTGTGGTAAGTCTCCTCTACGACAATATCCGCTTCAGCAAATCCCTGTTCAATATCTCCCTTGCGAATACGCAATGTATTGAACACGTTCGGTTTCTTCTCAACCGCTTCGGGAACGGCAACTGTAGGGGCATCCGGTGAAAGGGCTGAAATCGGATCGAACACCGCGGGGAGCTGTTCATAGTCGATTGTGGCCAATCTTGCTGCTCTTTCAGTGCTTCTTCGATCCTCTGCTGCCAACAGGGCGATTGGCTCACCAATGTAACGAACAATACCGTCGGCTAGGGCCGGTTGGTCGTCATATATTACATGAACGATATTCTCTCCCGGAACCTCATCGGCGGTAAGGGTGCATACCACGCCAGTGTGCTTGCTCACACACGACAAATCAAGATTAGTGATTCGTGCATGGGGAACAGTACTCCTGATAACCTTAGCGTAAAGCATGCCCGGGAAGGAAAGATCATCGATAAACTTTGCCTCTCCACGGACTTTGTCTGTCGCATCAAGGCGAAGGCTGGACGCCCCGATGATTCCCTGTTGTTCCCTTTTCTGTTGTTCGTTCACTGCTACACTCGACCTCCCATGGTGAGTGTAAGGATCGCGTTCTGAGTATGCAAGCGGTTCTCCGCCCCAACCGGCAATGTAGATCTCCACATCGAGGGAGTTGGGTGATGCCACGTTCATCGCCTAAGAAGCTAATAACACGTTACCTGTACGATTCCTGGAGAGAGAACAGGGGCACGTCTGTATGCATGATCTATTTATGGCTCCTCACGCTCCAGGCAGGGTACATGGTGGAATGAGGATCTCCTTCTGACACAAGGCTTTTCCTCTCGCTTGTTCGTTTCACTCACTCAAGACGCAAAGATCGCAGAGGAAAGCAGAAAAATGGGTTATAAAAACACAGACATCCTACCACTACAAGCAAAGTCATTCTACCGCAGAGGACGCAGAGGACGCAGAGAAAGACAAGAATAGGGTTAGGAGCAAAGGCAACTTACTGCCCAAAGACATCTTAGCGCCAAAAACAAAGACAGCTAACCGCGGAGGACGGAGAGGAAAGCATGTTCTTTAGTTTACAGACAAGAACCATAATATGATTGTAGGGAAAAGAAAGAAGATTTCCTCCGTGCCTGCCGGTCAAAATACAACACAAGAATACGTAGATCATCTGTAGCGTCGGGTCTTCGCTTGCCCCGTGCAATCCTATTGCACTGGGGCGCCCGACGTTAAAGACAACGTCACACATATAGTACGACGCTACACAAGCAGGACCTGTCGTTCTGGCCCTTCACGGATCACTCATCGCCCATTACTGTTTCTCGACCTTGGGCTTTGGACGCTGGACGTTGGACCATGATCCTCTCTGCGTTCTCTGCGTCCTCTGCGGTTAAGTACTGTCTTTCCGTGTCTTACGGTAGAGGATCTGTCTGCGAGAGGCTAAGCTGGTGAGTCTTTCTCTGGGTTGCCTGACCGTAAGCGCGAGGAACCCTACTTATGAATGAAGTGTTAGTGTTCCCATAGCTAACATCTCCACCAGAGAATGACTAAAGCTAGCATCTACTACTTTTCCTGCCTTAATCTGGAGCTTTAACGTGGTTACCTCGGGGCCGCCAATGCTAGAAATGTCGCCACCTGACTCAAAGGAGAGCTCTAGGGTACCATCGGATAGCTCTACTTCCCCTTGTTCTACCATTGCAATGCCCACGGCAACTGTTCCGGTGCCACAGGCGGGCTCGATAGAGCCTGTGGAGATCCTGTGCGGGAAAATAGCTCGCCCACTATTGCTGGCGTTTAGAGGATCTAGATCATAAAGTGCGAAATCAGCATTTCTCCGTTTCAGGTATCTGTGGCTATCAAAGGCATCTTGCAGCTTCTTTAGAATTGTGAGCGTTTTGTCATTGGAAATTTCAAATCTGATCTCAGGATATTGTCGATTGATCTCGTCCGCATTTACAGCAAGAAACTTCCCTACCCTCATAGCCTTTACGCCATTGAGTGTTATCGCTTGAATCCCTGCTTTATGGCACTCAACAACAAACGACTTCATGTTAGTGTCTACTCTTTCAACCCTTCCGTTGTTGCTTGTTACTTCTATTGGGATTGGTCCTGCACCGGTTTCAAGCACGACCTGTGTGACTGGCTCTGTAACTTCTACGTCTAATTTCTCTGAAAGATCTGTTTCAACTAATGCTCTACCGAGTACTTGAGTAAACCCACCACATACAGCGATGAAGCCTCTTGAGGCAGCATCGACGATTCTTGCCTTCAGAGGAGCATTGCTTTCAGATTTGTAAAGCAAGCCAGCTTGGTGGCCCCTGATATTTGGAGCGTTCAGTACAGATAATCCAACGTCTAGCTCTTTGCCTTTCGCTATTTGGCGCCCATCAAGTAGGAGTATTTCATTACCGCCCATATGGCCCTTTATGAAACTAAGTCTTTCTTTAGGCATTTAGTTCCTCTCTTTCATTTTTGTGCATCCCGGGACCTATCGCATAAAATATCGCTGTTAAAGTAGCATTCCGTATTCGTAGGGCTTTCCAAGCGGACAAGATCCTTACAACACCTTGCTGGGTGCGGCATCCTGCCCTTCGTATCTCTAAATCAAGGATTCTAGCGTTCTCGCTCTAGTTCGAATGAGAGGCAGTGGGGACCTTCACCGGCAGAGGCAAAGGTTTCTGTTGCTGGATCAAGGACCATTAACCCTCTGGCCCTAACCATCTTATTGAGCTTGTTCCCTCTGAATGAGAGTACCTTGTCGTCCCCCAAAGCAAGCATGTTGATTTCGTTCCTGTAAGCATGTTCGGCCGGTACTTTGATCAGCTCCCAGCCGAGGGCGTCAAGAAACCCGATGAAATAGTCTGGTACCGCATCCTTGCAGACAATGGCCAGTTTATCCGCAACCGGTGAGAAGATGACATCCAGGTGGTTCCATTTCGAGAGGAACTCTACAACAAAAACGCGCTTGCCATACTCGGCCAGGATCTCCCTTGCATTCTCAAAGCCTGAGTATGTGCTGCGGTTACCATTTCCAATAATAAGCGTGTTCTCGTCCAGACAGAAACAGTCTCCTCCCTCTACACACCCGCGGGTGATTTGCTTGGGCAAGACCGTTTCGCCCAGTTCCTCAAGAGTTTCCTTAACGATTCGCTCTTCGCCCTTGCGTTCCTGATAGCGGAAGCGACCGACTAGTACCCCATCCGGAGTATTCACACCAAAATCCCGGGTGCTTGCCTGCCAGGGCAGTCTTGGAGATAGTTGTTCGATCCAGCTAATTTCAATACCCAAATCTTCAAATACAGCCTGAAACTCTGCGTGCTCCCTTACCCATACCTGTTGATCCGGCCTGACTCCTTTGTCGTAGAGATCGCGAGCTATGTCACTTAGGGGCATAATGTTGTAGTACGTTGGCTTGGCCAGCAATATGCGGTTCAGTTTCCCTGTTGAGCTGTAAACGATGGTATGCTTTTTCTCCATAGTTCTATCTCCAGTTAAAACGACTTGCTTTACTTCGAAACAAACCTCCAAAGAGCCTACAGACCTTCAAATCTTACATATTCACTCACCTTCACATCCGTAGTGCCTTGACGGTGACCATCCATTCCCTGTCAGGCAAATCCTCCTAATCTTGTGTTTTCTTCGATCGGCCTGTATCGAGTCTCATATCCAAAGGACTGTGGTCCAAAGAGCGCGAGCCCCCTAGATGATCGCCATTGCTTTGGGGCAGGACAACCTGTGACCACCACATCCATGCCCTTTTTACAGTTAGGATTTGTTATTGCCTCCCCTGTCTTTGGATCCAGGACGCAGATGAGATCCGGTACTGTAACATCGGGCTGGTCATCAAACCAAGAAATGAT
>JAUVYF010000044.1 GCA_030603215.1 Candidatus Bipolaricaulota bacterium | reverse complement strand
AGTTCTTCGGCGAGAACCTCGATTTGTTCAAAGAGAGACTGTTGCAGAGAAATAGCCGTCTTGACATTCGCCATTGGTTATACCCTCCTTTTGACCTTTAGTATAACTCAACGGCTAACATCAGTCAATACTTGCGCGGTGACAATGAGAGGCCTAACGTTGCGCATGCAGCCGCGGCGTCCTCGCCGTCGGCTGCATGCGTTTGTTATGACACCCCTGCCTGCCCCTCCTTGGGAAAGGTCCGCAACTTGATAACTGTGTCGTCTCCCTCGGCCCAGTTCTTCAGATTTGCGAGCCGTTCACCATGGTCGCCATGTTCAGGATGGTCGAATGCCTGTTGGAGCTCCGCGCAGGAGAGGTCTGAGCACAGACCACAATGAAGAATCCCTTTCCCATAGCAGCATTTCGCCACGCTGCATTCGCCATAGAACATATCGCCTTTGCAGGCCTGGCACCCTAGACAGTTCGTCTTCTCCTTCCATTCGCATATCCCGCAGTATGCGCCGCACATTCCGATCTGTTGTTTGTCCATTCGTTTCACCCTTTCAACTGGCATAACATCGTCTATATCGATCCGCACAACATCCCAAACACGACCACGATTGCCATATAAGACGCTTGCCAATAGCGCATCGCTGTCGGCGCAACCGGTGAGATATCAAGTTGTTGCGACCAAAAGCTGTTCTTATCACCGTATCTCATATGGATTAGCACAGGACCCTCCACGCCACCTAAGTGCATGTCGGCGGGGCTGCGAACTCTGGCCGGTCCACAGTTGAGGATATGGGTGTAAACCATGGTGGTCTTCACGTCTTTATCGCCAAGGAGCTCCTACATCGTTCAAATCTCGTAGCCGCTTTCCAATGGGTGCGTTGCGGACGAATGCCGAAATATAGGGCACGCAGCTCGTTTGGTTAATCCAGCTTTACTCACAGCCCTGCAACTGTAATGGCGTGAACGCAACGCCTCGTGAAGCTGATCCAGCAACTTCGGCTTCGCGCCAATGGGCGAAGAACAGGCTTGGCCTCCTCTGTTCAGTCACCGAAGATATGTGACAACACGTCCGTCTTCCATAAGTCTCTCCACTCTAGAAATACCATAGCATTCGTCCCGTTGCTTGTCAAACAATCTCCCTGCACGTGCCAGGAGATTGTTACCAGCCTGAGGCGTCGCCAGAGATGGCCTCCTATCTCCACCTGACTCGGGGAAACATACCTCATTTCTTTCACTTCCACTCAGGCCAGAAAAAGGGGACAGGCTACTTTTTACTAGGTTACTCTCGAGAGAAAAAGTTGCCTGTTCCCGTTAAGATGTAATCGTCAATTCCTTCAGGTAGAGACGGTCTTCAAGTCAATGGATCAGCTTCTGGAGGCTGATCATCTATTGGGTGATTTCATGTACGAGTCACCGGAACATGACTCGAGCAATCCTGGCCATACTAGTAGTCTAGTATAGATGGTTCTATAAGAGGGGCCATGAAGTAGATTCCAAACGCGCTTCCCTAGTGAAGCGAGGGCATCTCCCTTGATTCCCAAGATGAACGAACACCAAGAATGAAGGCTTGATCCTACAGGTTCCTCAAAGGTTTCAAATAGGAAGTAGGCGATCGGGCTTAGGAGTAGCAGGCCAACAAGTGCAGCAAGATCACACCCAGGAACGCTAGGCGTCTATATCACTCTGCCGATTACATTTGCTCTCGGGGACTCGTAATTGCTTGGTCAAACACTACTTTTGACGTGCCCTCCCCGGGGCAGGATATGAAGACAGGCGAAGTACTCGGCTCCTCATGTGTAATCATTCGCCCGATGGGGCAAGAAGTAGACAGTCACATGAGACGCATCAATGCATATTCACCCTTCAGTTCCCAACCAATCGGACCAGGTGGATAAGTTTCAACCTCTCGGAGAAGTTTTCTGCCAGGAGTAGCCTCAACGCAGGTGGGGAATCCGTGGGCATCGAGCAAAATGGGATGGATTCGCAGGCTTCTCAGCCTGCCACTCTTAAACTCAACAACGCCTACCAAGGCTTCAGGAGACATGATCCACGCTGTGGCAAGGCCCTCCGGCAGACCGCTGTCGGCGTGACCGACGATCTTCTCATCCATGATGAAGTTTCCCAAACTATAGAGGACCGGCATCCGGTTGATTACCTCGATCCCGTGAATCGTGTGAGGATGATGGCCAATGATGAGGTCACAACCGGCCTGCTGAAATACGTGGGCGAGCGGCCGCTGGTATTGGGCCAGCTGCTTCTGAAAGGCGTTTCCCCAATGGATTGACACAAGCACAAGGTAGTCTTCCTCCTTTAGAGCACGAATTCTCTGGCAGAGGCGTTCAACATCAGCAGGGTTGGGCTCCGTGTGGATATAAGTTGGCTGGCAGCCAGGCTCTTCCTGGAGGTCCATTGGATCGAACTCATAGCGTGTCGACACACGGATAGGTGCAATGCCAGGATGGTTCGCCCCGGCAATGGATCCCAAGGGGAGCGTACACGCCACGCCTATGATTGCTACTTTCGTTATCGCGTCGAACGTGACTACTGCAGGAGAAAGAGCGGTATCAAGATCTTTTCCCGCCCCCACGGTTTGAATCCCCATGCTCTGAAATGCAGTAACGGTGTCCTCGAGACCCTCACGCCCGTAATCAACCGCGTGGTTGTTGGCGATTGAGACAATGTCGAACCCAAGCCCGTGGATTTGCTGCGCCACAGTCGGTTCTGCCCGCCAGGCAACGAACTTCGCCGCCGGCCTGCCTCGTTTGGTGAGCGGAATCTCCGAGTTCCCAACGACGGAATGAGCATCAAACGACTCGATCAATGCCTTTACGAATCCGGGCACTTGGCGCTCCGCACTCATCACCATGTCGCCGACAACCAGCATGCGATAGGTTTCTTCTTTTGTCATTACCTGGTCTCCTTTATCAGTGGTGTCGCAATATAGCCCGCCTCTCGGAGACGCTTCGCAACGATCTCCAGTCCAAGAGCCACGAGAGTCTCTTCGGTGGGCCAGCCGGTCTCGCGGTTCCAACCATGTTGATCGTAATAGCAGTCGAGTAATCTGCTCCACGCGTCGGGGTCAATCCGATATCGTCCTGCCAGTGGTGTGTTCACGAAATGCCGTGGGGGCAAATCGCCTTCTCGTCCCGGAAGCCCTCGTAGCCAGTTGAAGCAGCGCTCCTGCGTATGTACACGCTCTCCAATCAGTAGCAACGTCGCTTCATCGATTGGCTGTCCTATCGCGGTTGCAGTGAGGTTAGCATAATCCTCAGGAAGGAGCATGTCGGGTCGACCGCTACTGGTGAAAGAACATATTCCGAGGCAATCGAGCGCTGCATTCAGTCGCTCCTGGTGAATCACAAGTCTCTCGAGATTTGTATAGCTACCTTGTTCTGGAATAGCAGATAGACCATACCATCTCATTGCTAACTCGGCAGGAACGTCCCTCCCTAACCGCTGTTCAATGACTGCACCCCGCGCGTGTGTTCCTCCACGCGGAGATAGTACAGTGCCAAATGCCCATGCCGGTGATTGCCATAGGCACTCGAACAAATCATTCCCGCGAACATGGTGACAATGCTTCTCGCTTCCCCTGCCAAGGCGTTGGGAAGCACGTGCGCAGCCCTCAGAAAGCAGGTCTCCCAACCCCTCCCGATGAGCAATTGCCTGAATTAAATCGAAGACAAGCGATGCATCACCCCATGTCAACTCACACCCGTCCGTCTCTGAGCGCGTAAGCAGGCCATCCTGAAAGCAGGCGATCGCCCACGCAATGACGTTACTCGTTACATCCACGTCGAGTCCGAGGTCATTGCACAGCGCGTGCGCCTGCAAAATGTCCCGTGGGTCCTCGAGGTCGAGCTTGGCGCCGAAGTTGTCGGGGTCGTTACCCTGAAGTGCTCGGCTCTCCCACTTTCTGCCGTTGACGTCAGTAAATTCGTGCGTTGTCCGACATCGGATCGGACACGATCCACAGCTGCGCTTATTTGTTAGAAATGGCAGGAAAGCATCGGGATGGAGGGCCTGCTTCTTCGCCTCGGGAATAATGTTCCCCGAGAAGTTGCGGTAGGGACTCTCAAGGTCCCACGGGACCTCGTAGCAGTAGACCCCGTATTGCATCCGTCGTTGATTGAAAGCACTCTTCCGCAGTTTTTCTAAACACTGCACGATCACTCGTTGGAATTTGTTTGGCTGTGCAGTTTCCATCACGCCGCTTCCTAGCACAACGATTGCCTTAAGTTGTTTCGCGCCCAACACAGCGCCAATCCCGCATCTGCCAGCTGCACGCGCACCATTAGCAAACACACTTGCCGCCCATGCTTGTTGCTCACCGGCCGGACCAATCACCAAGGTCTGTACGTCCTCCCCGTGTACATTTCTCAAAGCCCGATCAGTCTCCGTTACGCTATTACCCCACAAGTCCGTTGCATCGCGAAGCTCAATATGCCTATTGTTAATGAAAAGAGATACAGGATGTTCTGCTCGCCCAACGACAAGGAAGTTTCCGATCCCCGCGCGCCTTAATGCAGCAGCAACATTTCCCCCCACACTGGAAGAGGCGATCCCACCGGTGAACGGATTAACTGTGTCAAGGCTCAGCCGTGCAGCTCCGGGCGCATCGGTGCCACAGAGAAGCCCTGCTCCAATCAAAACGGGACATCGCGGGTCGAATGGACTCACTCCAAGCGGTAGATACTGAAAAAGAAGCGCCTGGTTGACTCCGCGACCACCGAGAAACGGTTCGTAGTCTCTCAACAAGCCGATCTCGTTGACACAACCCCCGTTAGACAGGTCAATACGAAGGATGCTACCGTCACAGACTTCCATACGATTTCGCTCTTTTCATTAGATTGGATCCTCCCGATCAGTACCATGCCTCGCGCAGTACACGCAACGCATTCCCGCCAATCGCCTTTTCGATCTCATCATCCGCATAGTTATGTTTTACAAGCCAACGGATGATGTTGGGAAACGTCTCGCTGGGGTTCTCCAAGCCTTCCACGTAGGAAACCTCGTTGACTCTGCCCTTGGCGCGGGATTGCTCGATTGACATGTGGCCAGAGAAAGCGTGGTGGAGGCTAACATGATCGCCAAACAGCACATCCGGGCCGAAACCGACGTGGTCAATTCCCACAAGATTCACGCAGTACTCAAAGTGTTCCATGAAGGACTCGATGTTATGGTGGGGATGTTTTTCGGTTATCGTGGTATGGGGCGCAGCTTCAATGCCAATCACTCCACCATTTTGCGCACAGGCAATCAACACCTCATCGGGCTTCATCCGTGCTGAATCAATGAGGCCACGAGCTCCGGCGTGGGTGATGAAGACAGGGACACGGCTTACCTCAATGGTATCTAAACACGTGAGGTCACTTGCATGCGAAACGTCAATCGCCATTCCGAGCTGATTCATTCGGTGCACGGCCTGGCGGCCGAAAAAGCTAAGCCCGCCGTCGCGCGTCTCCCGCAAGCCTGTTCCCAGCGCGTTCGATTCGCTATAGACAATCCCCATCATACGCACTCCGAGGCCATAGAGGATATCAATGCGATCGATCTCATTTTCGATCATCGTCGCAGATTCCAGGCAAAAGGCCAGCGCCACCTGACCGTTATCGTGCGCGCGCACGATATCGTCAACTCTCTCGCAATGGATCACCATCTCCTGATGCGCGATGTCACACGACCGCATGCCAAGATCGAAGATGATGTCCGACCACTTCCACCCCATCTTCGAGGTGATGGGGCCTGTTCCGTCGGTCATGTTGTCGAGCACCGCGTCCATAGCTGAAACGCTCAAACCCTCGTATCCGGTCACCTCGCGACCTTGGGATTCGTAGTCCCAGATCTGCGAAACATCCTTAGGCATGACGGACGGGTGATCATGCAGAGACACGATAACGCAATCGTTAAGCAACCTCTTTGCGCGTTCTTCCTCGACCCCTGATAGCACGACAACATATAGCGGCACACGACCGATCTCTTCCACCAGTTCAAACGCTTCATAATCAACACCGTGCTCCAGATATTGATAGGACTTGTATCCGCGATAGATCTTATTCATTCCCACAATCCATCCTCCTTGTCTTCACCTAGCTATCTAGACAGTTACCGCCATCGCTGCTCGTATGGCGCAGCGTAGCGGATTGACCACGCGGCATTTCCCAATCTGCGAAATGTTCTTCTCTTCTAATAGGAAGGCCATACTCATGCAGCCGGGAACCACGGCGAGGTCATCTGATTGCTCCACAAGCGACATGATGTGCTTAAGCGCCCGCTCGGGTTCATCGATGATCGTGTTCACTGGTAAGTCCACTGCCAGGATGTCTTTAACCTGCGCCGCGATGCCAAGGCGCTGCGTGATCTCCCACTCTTCCTCAATGAAACTGCTGTTCAGAGAGAGGATGGAGAAGGAGGGAAACACCGCCGCTGCGATCGAATAGGTCACACGGGCCGGGCCGATCACGGGAATTGCCACTTCCTGCCGCAAGGCATTGATTCCCACGTCACCAAAACAACCAATGATAAGCGCGTCGAATTCTGCTTGTTTTGCTTTCCCTAGCTTAACTACTGGCCCAACAGCCGCAAGTTCGTCTTCTGCGGTCTCAATTGCTGTCGGCCCCTCATTGACCTCAAACAGATCGACCTTTGGATTGCCTCCCCCAATTTTCGCCAGGATATGCGATCGGCGTATCTTCTCCTCTTCAGTCAGACCTACTCCTGGAATCAAGTACGCAATGTTCATCATGCCTCCCTCTACTAATGTGCATTCTGGTTCACCCCTTTGCGGTCTTTAGAATACGGCAGGTTTTCAGTCACCATCGTTCTGCCTTCGGGTCGAGGATCTCTCGCAGACCGTCCCCAGTGATATTAAATGATAGCACAGTGATCAAGATCGCCAGGCCGGGGAACGTGACGATCCACCAGTGCGTTAAGAAGTAGCTACGACCAATGTTGATCATCAGTCCCCACTCCGGCGTTGGAGGTTGTGCCCCCAACCCAAGGAAGCTGAGTGAGGCACTGGTGAGAATAACGCTCCCGAAATCCATCGACGCCTGAACGATCACCGGTGCGAGCGAATTGGGCAGCACATGCCGGAACAGCAGGCGCACCCACGTCGCCCCGGCTGCCCGAGCCGCTTCCACGTAGTCCCGCTCTCGGATTGAAAGCGCCTCCGAGCGGATAAGTCGCGCGTACCACGGCCACCACGCAATCGCAATGGCAACCATCGCATTTTCCAAGCTCGCACCCAAGGTGGCCGAGATCGCCATCGCCAGAAGCAGCGGTGGAAAGCTAAGAAACATGTCCGTAACCCGCATCAAGATCTCGTCCAACAACCCGCCAAATGTACCGGCGATGAGCCCCAGTGGAACGCCAATGGCAAACGCCAGCACAACGACAATCATTCCAATTCGAAGTGAGATGCGCGTTCCAAAGATAACGCGGCTGAAGATATCCCGTCCTAGTTCATCGGTACCGAACCAGTGTTGCGTGCTCGGTGGACTGAAGCGTTCTTCTGGGTGAACCGCCCAGACGTCCTGTGGATATGGGGCGATCCATGGAGCCAGGGCAGCGAGCAACAGGAATACGGCCACCAGGAAGAGCCCGATAACTGTCAGCGGATTCCGCTTGGCGCGAAGCGCCACATTATGTAGTTGCTTCCACATAGTCAGCTCAACCGGATCCGTGGATCCATGACCGCCTGAATCAGATCAGCTCCGAGGTTCAGGATCACGTAGAACGCTGCCACAAGCAGCGTCACTCCCATAATGGCTGGATAGTCCACGCTCACGATGGCCTTGGCGGCGTACCGTCCCAAACCCGGCCAAGCGAACAACGATTCAATTAGAAATGTCGAAACCAATGAATACCCGAAAGTCAGGGCTCCCACTGTCAACACCGGACCGAGCGCATTTCGCAGTGCGTACACCGTAAGTACCTTCTCTTCCCGGACCCCGGACGCGCGAGCGGTTCGGATGTAGTCCTCCCGTAGTACTTCAAGCATGGTGGTCCGGACCATGCGCGTCGCCAACCCCAACGGGTACATGGCCAGGGTAAGACCGGGCAAGACAATATGCCACAAGGCGTCCTTGAGCGCAGCGAAATTTCCCGTGATCAGAGAGTCAAACACGTACAACCCGGTAATCCTCCGGATAGGGTTCATGATTTCAATAAGAAGATCGACTCGCCCGATGAGTGGAAACAGGCTCAGCTCTTTTCCCAACACAAGCTGCAGTAGCATCGCCAGCCAGAAACTGGGAAGTGCCACCCCAGTGATCGCGAACACGCGGCTTATGTGGTCCATCCCTCGGCCGGGTTTCGCAGCCGAGAGGATGCCTAAGGGGATCCCCACCGCGAATCCCACCAGCATTCCGAAGACGATAAGCTCAATCGAGGCGGGCAGGTACCTTGCCAGGTCCCTCAGCACCGGTTGTTTGGTCACAATAGAAATTCCCCAATCGCCGCGGAGGAACTTTGACATATAGATGCAATATTGCACGGAAATCGGCTTATCCAGTCCTAACTCGACATGTGCCCGCTCGATCTGTTCAACTGTCGCGTGCGGTCCCATCCACATGTCAGCAGGGTCCGACGGAATGATGCGAGTCAACGTGAACGCGATGATTGATGCACCAAACAGCGAAAGCACACCAATAAGCAGACGCCGGACAATGTACGAAAGCAAGTTGACCTTCTCCTATCAAGAACAGGTATCCCGAAGTGTCCCCCGGGATACCTGTGTCGATTAAGACGTCATTCTATTCTCGGTAACAGTCGTACCAAAACACCACGTTAGGGTAAGCGGCATTGTCCACATAGCCCTGAAGCGACGTGTTCATCGCCCGCAGATACTGCATGTCCCACACGGCGATTCCTGCCGCGTCCCGCTGCAGGATATTCTGCAGTTCAACCATCATGTCGATCGCTTCTTGACTTCCCGTGGGGAGGGTAATTGCGTAGTCGATCAGCGCGTCAAACACCGGGTTGCTGTAGTAGCCAAGGTTATAGGCCGGTCGCTCCTGTGTGTAGAACATCCCGCTCAAGAAGCTATCCGGATTCGCGTAGTCCGGCCACCAGTAAAGCAGATAGATATCCTGTCGTTTCGCGGGATCCGGCGATCGAGCGATCGCGTTCCGCTCTGCTGTCGGCATGGCTCGTGTATCAAGCGTGATGTTCAGTTCAGCGCATGCCGCCCTCCACAACTCCACGGTCTTGCGGATGTCCTCGTAACCTGCCGGGTAGGTCAGCAGAAACTTGAATCCGCCGTCGGGATAGCCCGCCTGTGTAAGCAGCGCCTTGGCAACCGTGGGGCTGTAAGTGAACGTCTCCACGCGATCGGAGTAGCCCCACAGTCCGTAGGGAATCACCCCGCGTGAGACGTAGCCATACCCACCAAGGCCCACTGCCACGGTATCCTCATACGGAATGAGGTAGCTCATAGCGCGGCGAACCAGTGCGTTATCCAACGGCGTCCGCTGGTTGTTGTAGAGAACCATCAGGTTCTGGAAGGACGGATTCACCTCCACCCGAACTGCGAGATTATCTTGCAGCGCCTCGATATCCGTGGGAGGAAGCTGCTCGCAGAAGTCTGCCTGGCCGGTTTCCAGCATCAGACGGCGTGTGGACGCCTCAGACACGCTGAGAAAGACAACGCGGTCGAAATGCTTGCCTTCCCAACCGCCCCAGTAGTCGTCGAACTTCTTGGTGATGACCTTCTCGCTGCCCTCGCTGCTCTCCACGGTATAGGGGCCGGTTCCCGAGTCATTCCCGGCAATGAACCAGTCATGGTCACAGTACGCTGGGTCAAAGATGTAAGCACAGTATCCCGCCGCCACAACTAGGTCGAGTGGGGCTGGCTGGCGTAGGTGAAAGCGAATCGTGTAGTCATCAATCACCTCGATGGAATCGACCGGCGACCAGATATAGGACGACCCGCGACCGCGTTCGATCGTTCGATCAATTGACGCCTTCACAGCATGGGCATTCATCACGTTTCCTGTGTGGAACTTTACACCTTCACGCAGCTTAAACGTCCATGTCTTCGCGTCCTCAGACTGTTCGTAGCTTGTCGCTAGGATCGGTGTAAACGTATTGGTGGCCGCATCGTAGCGAAGAAGAGCTTCGTACAGGTTGTTCATCAGTCCGATCTCACCCGATGCTCCGTCGCTGGGGTCCCAATAAGGGACCACTTCCGCGCCCTGTAAATGGACCGCGACCTGAAGTTCTTGCGCAATCACAACTATCGAGAGAGTGAACACTGTGAGAACTAGAAATAAACTCGCCAAACCCATTCTAAACAAAAAAACTGAAATCCCCTTCTTCATATTTCTTTCCTCCTTCTACAACTTATCTTACATAAGGTATTCAAGACGCACGTTCATCGCTATTGTCAGATTATCACCTCCCACAAAATCCGAAAAGAAATTTTCTGCTCTTCTGAAAACAACCAACCTGACTTCTTTTTCCTCTGATCTTATGAAACAACTGTCCCAATTTCAAGATTTCCGATATGACTTTGCCCGCATAGTTTGGCACCATCTGTTCCAGTCAGTACACTGCATTGAATGATGACTATCATCATGTTTCCCCATTACCCGCTCTTGGGCCTAAAATATAATATCCAGGCTGATCCCACCACCAAGCTCACCATTCCAGGAATCGATCTCGACCAGTACGCGCACACGATCGGATAGATCCAGATGCAGACCACCGCCAAGATGATGGATGATCGTCAGAGGATCAGCACCAAGAAGGAGCATCGGTCGATAGACGAAGAAGATTGGGAGAAAGGGAAGATTGCTGTCTAGGTATACGGACCCTTGGACTCCCCACCCAAGGACACCGGGTTGATAGCTAACGCCGATTCCCAGGGAAAACGATATAGACTCAGGATCCTTAATGAGCCCAATCTTCAGGTCTCCCGCAACACCAAGGAAGCTCGGCTCTCCAGATGACCAGACATTTATTCCACTCTGTATGCCGATATCCAGGCTGTCTGTCAAGCCAAGCGTTATCCTGCCTTGGGGAGTAAAGAGCCAGTCGTACTCCCCTGTCAGCCCCACGTTCATCACTCCGGAGCCAAGCGTTAGCGCCACGTTTCCCTTGCCAATTGTGCGTGCCGTTTGGAAGGCATTAAAGTAACATCCGCTTAGCAGCACGACTACTAATAACAGACCGACAATCGCTATTGATTGCAGCCAATGCCGTGCAATCATTGTCCCCCTTGATACCCGTTTCTCTTACTCTGCCAGATCGTCACTCGTTCTGTAAACCGGCCGCCTTCTGACATATTCGTCTCTCGCCCATTCGTTTCACTCACTCAAGACGCCAGGATCGCAGAGGAAGAACAGAAAGATGGGTTAAAAGCAAAGACATCTAACCGCAGAAGGTGCCGAGGTCGCAGAGAAAGACAAGAATAGGGTTAAGAACAAAGGCAACTTACTGCCAAAGACAAAGGCGTTGAACCACCGAGGGCGCTGAGATCGCGGAGGAAGGCATGTTCTTTGTTTACAAACAAAACCATAATATGATTGTGAAGAACAAAACAAGAGATTTCCTCTGCGTACTCTGCGACCTCTGCGGTTAGGTAGTTATCAGGAATCAGTTGTCAGTCGTTGGTTCCTCCTATTCAACCAATTAACTATTCAACTCGCCTCTTCTCGGCTCCCGACCATGTTTTCAACTCAACGAACCCCTGCCCCGTGAAGTGATCTTAGTAGTTATACTTCTACGGGGCAACGAACTCAACAAACCCAACGAACTCATCACCCATCACCGTTCGTCGACATCTGGATGCCCCCGTATCAAGTACGGGGCAGGCTTATCAAGTCCGGCATGACGGTATGCGTCGTCATTCCGGCGAACCCTGGATCGGGGTCAAGGCAGGCGCCGGAATCCAGTGCAATAGTGGTTCTATGTTGCTCATCACACGTCACGCATTACTGCTTTTCCCGACTCTGGACTATTCTTCTCCCCCTCCCTTTAATTCCATCCTTTACCCCATGTAGTAACTCCCATCCTACTACTACACGGGGCGAGGTCGGGGAGGGAAGATCATAAGACATCCCTCTCCCTCAATGAGGGGAGAGGCAGGGTGAGGGTGAGATGAACCTAGTTATCAGTCAGACCATTCGTAGCGTCGGAAGATCAGGAACATGGCATGTAGTTTGTGGTAAGTAGTAACTGGTTTAAGGAGAACAAGGAGAACAACAAGAGTAACACTCTCATGCGCTGTGGGTTCTACAGATCATGGTCCACTACAAGCTACTGGCTACCACCTACGAGCCGCGAAGCAATAAGATGCCTGTCCCTCTTTCGAAAACCAGCCTGCCCGAGAATCCAGCGTAATAATGGCTTTACGTTACTCATTACCCATTACCATTACTGTCTTCTTCTCCCCCCTCCCTTTTAATTCCCTCCTTTACCCCATGTAGTAACTCCAATCCTACTACTACACGGGGCGAGGTCGGGGAGGGAAGATCATA
>JAUVYF010000073.1 GCA_030603215.1 Candidatus Bipolaricaulota bacterium | reverse complement strand
TGATTGCACGTTCCCTCTTAGGATACGTGCCAGACCACAGATACGTTCCGATGTAATTGGATTTCGTTTATGAGGCATCGATGAGGATCCTTCAGGAGCCGGCTCTTCAATCTCTGCCACCTCGCTTCGGGAAAGATGCCTGATTTCCAAGGCAATCTTCTCCAGCGTGGTTCCGGTAATCGCAATTGCCGCTATTACTTCGGCGTGCCGATCTCGCTGCAAGATCTGGCTCGCCACTTTGGCTGGTTGAAGGTGCAACCGCTCACAAGCAAGCCTCTCCACATCAGCAGAAACTCGTGAGTAGGTTCCTACCGGCCCGGACAGCTTTCCAATCGAGATTATCTCCTTTGCACGCTCGAGACGGCCGATGTCTCTCACAATTTCCGCATGCCACAAGAAGAACTTCAACCCAAGGGTCGTTGGCTCAGCATGCATCCCATGTGTTCGGCCAACAATGACCAGATCACGGTACTGCCGTGCCTGTTCAAGCAGCACGCCTCTTAGTCGCTTTGTCGCATCCAGAACAAGCGTGAGTGCGTCGCGCATTTGCATGGACAGGGCCGTATCTTTCACATCGGAAGACGTAAGCCCATGGTGGATGAAGCGTCCTGCCTTGCCTGCCTGTTCCTCTAAGCAACGGATAAACGCCAATAGATCGTGTTTGATTTCATTCTCGACATAACCAATGCGGGCGACATCGATATGAATGGCTTGCTTCACAGCCTTAAATGTCCCCGCGGGTACTTCACCAAGCTCTTCTTGAGCACCAACAGTGGCCAGCTCAACCTGAAGCCAATGTTCGTACTGCGTCTCCAGACTCCACAATTCACGCATCGGAGAAAGACTATAGCGCTCTAGCATGATTTACACCCAACTACTATTATGCCACGCCCCACCACCCAATACCATGCCAGTACCGCACAGCCTTCACTAGAAGTATCCTTTAGCTTTCAGGGACGCGTGTCCACGCTTTGTGACGATAAGATGGTCCAACACTGTTATGCCTATTATTTCTCCAGCTTTGACAAGCCTTTTTGTAAGCGCGACATCTTCCGGACTTGGCTCAAGGTTACCGGATGGATGATTATGAGCAACGATCACGGATGCCGCTCTATCAACAATTGGATCGGAGAAAACCTCGCGAGGATGAACCTGGTTAGAGTTGAGGAGACCAACCGTTACCACGCGGCTCTTGATCACCTCATTTGCACCGTTCAACGACATACACACGAAATACTCCTGTTTCTTGTCAGCAATATGTTGAACAAATGGAAGTGTGTCATCTGCGCAACGGATGGCCTTTCTCTCCTTGGAAAGATATCGGCGCGCCAACTCGAAGGCAGCAAGGATTCGACAGGCCTTGATTGAGCCAACTCCTTCGATTTCCTGTAGCTTGGCAATGGTCAACTGGTCCATATCATCACCCAATTTGCCAAGGATAGTCGATCCAATCTCCAGCGCGTCCCTCCCCTTAACACCACTTCCAAGTAAGATAGCAATGAGCTCTTGGTCTGAAAGAGCTGCTGGGCCTTTGATTAGAAGCTTCTCGCGTGGCCGCTCAAACTTGGGGGTATCCTTTAGTTGATTATATCTCACCCGTATTACATCCTTTCTCCTGTACTTGCTTCCAATCCCCTACTTTAACATTTACAGCATGAAACAGCAAGGACTGAAAAGATTGACGAGTGATGAGTAAGATAGAACCAGTCCAATGTCCAATGTCCAAGGTCCAAGGTCGATAGTTCGTAGAGTTTGGTGGGTCTGTAGGGTTTGTTGAGTCTGTAAGGTTCATAGAGTTTGTTGAGTTACTGCGCAGAAGCAGTTTAGGTAGGGGAATGGTTAAGTGGGGGGAACTGGGAACTGACAACTGGGGACTGTATGAGGAGAAAAGCATGGAATCACGCGTTTACATAGCCGTTGTCTTGGAACCAGTTAACCGCTTTCTCTAAAGCAGCCCTTGGTCGCGTTTGGGGAAAACCAAGCTCGCGGATTGCTTTTGTGGGATCATAGTACATGTGATGTCGGGACATGCGAATTGTCTCCGGCGTCATGCGAGGGGTTGCCGTTGTAAGGCGGCAGTATGTGGCATTCAGGTAAGAGAGGCCCAGGATAGGAAGATAAGGAAGCCTTACCCGCGGGGCTGGGAGGCCAGTGATTGCGGACAGAGTTTTCAATAGCTGGCCCATGGTCATGTCCATCCCCCCCAGGATGTAGCGCTGCCCTATCTCCCCTCGTTCTGCGGCAAGTAGGTGTCCTACCGCAACATCTTCTACATCCACTACATTAACGCCCGTCTCTACATACGCCGGAAGCTTGCGGTTCAAGAAATCAAGGATCGTTTGGCCGGTAGGAGTGGGCTTGATATCGCGAGGGCCGACAGGAAACGATGGGTTGACTATCACCACAGGAAGACCATCGCGAGCATATTCAAGGGCTACTTGTTCTGCGTAATACTTGCTCTTCTTATAGTCTCCGACGATCTGTGTAAAATCGACGGGGGTTTCCTCGGTTGTTGGTATCTTTCCAACCGGTACTGCAAGGGCCGCTACAGAGCTTGTGTAAACAACACGATCGATTCCAGCTTCAATTGCTGCCTGTAAGACATTGCGGGTTCCGTCGACGTTAACCTTATATAGCAGCGCTCTTTCCTTGACCCAGAATGAGTAGAGGGCTGCTGCATGGAATAGGTGGGTGCAACCCCGCAATGCAGGACCCAGGGAGTCAGCGTTGGTGATATCGCCAAAAGCGACTTCGATATCGAGTCCATCGAGGTTGCGAGTGTCGGATTGCTCGCGTACGAGCGCACGCACTTGATAGCCCTGTGCTAGTAGTTCTCGTAGGATACTCGAGCCGATAAAACCAGTTGCGCCTGTTACTAGCGCTCGCATAGAACTCCTCTATCATGGTTGCAGTTGCACAGAGGGCAACTCCTTGCCGCATAAACCACTGTCACATAGTTATTCAGAGAATCACTTCTCTTTGATCCGATAGACAGTGTTTCCCGAACGGGGGATATTTTCTGGCCACTCTCCTCCTTCCTTTGCGGGGAGTGCTACCAACAGCCCAACTTCGCTTCCTCCTCCTACCTGTTCCACCGGTCCGTGGTCCACTTCCAAGGACTCTACTGTTTGATCAATCTCGGTGTGCGGTCCCCGAATGCAAATGTGATCGCCCAGCTTAAGTGTTTCCCCTTGATGAACGAGTACGGCAGCAACGCTGATTTTCCGAAAGAAATCGGTCACTTCCCCAATCTCGATCTCCTCGCCTTTCATCTGACCCTCCTTCTCAGTGATAACTGAGCAATGATTAGGTGGCTTTGTGCCGTTCTTTCACTACTATTCATAATAGGTGAGAAACCCAAACATAGGCAAATAAGGTTAGTTGCTGAACCGTATGGGCGCGAGATGCCGTGGCCCTACGTATGTTTGATTATGGTACCGGCTCCTACTAGACAGTCTTGTAGTTCGGCGCCAGTTAGATGGCAGTCACGATCGATCACGCAACCGGTGATATTGGAATTCTTGATTTTCCCGTTGCCCAGGATTACTGAAGCATTTACGACCGAGTTTGTTACTTGTACATCTTTCGCCAACCAGCTATCCTGTCCGGAATATCTCTGATTTGCTTCGATATATGAAGCCCGATCACCGATATCATACCACCCAGCGTTGAACACAAATGGATCGATATTGATTTTCCGCTCTCTCAGAAGCCAGCTATTGAAGTACCCCGGGGCGTCCTTGCCTGCTTCGGCTTTTCCAAGAAACTCGTCGATCAATGGGAGTATCCTCTCGGGATAGATGTAACATGCTGTGCTTGCCAGGGTCGATCTTGGAGCCTCGGGTTTCTCTTGAAACTCAGTGATCTGGTTCTGCCGAACGATCGCTACTCCATATCGGCGCTGTACTATCTTCATATCTCCGACATCGCACAGGGCAATCAATGGGTTGCCGTCGTAGGCGTTGACGAAATCCCGCAAGGAAAACTCAAAGATATTATCCCCCCCAATCACCAGAATATCCTCACTAATCTTCAGTCGCTGTATGAGAAATTGAAGCGCTCCTACGGTGCCAAGCTTCTCTTTTTCTGAGGTGGTTTCTTCGACTACCAATTTCACATCCCGTCTTCCGTGCCTGCTCCATTCCCTAAACTGATGCTCAAAACGTTTGTTGGTAGAGACAATTGGGCGATCACAGAACGGGTATGCATCAAGTATGAAGTCGATGATCGGCCTTCCTGCTATCGGCAGAAGGGGCTTGGGGCGGTTTGCGGTGATCGGATATAGGCGGGCGCCGTAGCCACCTGCAAGGATAATAGTCTTCATTGTCCGGTATGCCGTATGGAGGTACTCTGTCTAAGCAACAGCTCTTTCTTGAACTCTTCGATTAGGGTAACGGGGGTTGGATCGACTTGATTTAGTAATGCAAGGTAGAAGCTTACATAATCGCCGAAGTAGATCTGGGAGATAAGTTGTGCAAGCTCGGTTTCCCCGCTGGCTGTAACTTTCCTAAATCCCACTGAGTTATCTTTGAACAGAGACTGCATGATTTGCATGCGAAGAAGATTTTCCTGCTTGTCGTAGTAATTTTCGAGTAGAATCACAAAAAGACTGTGCGCATACTCCTCTTTCACCATGGATAAGATCTCATTGTGATTTAGTTCGGGGAAAGCATTCCAGAATGCGGGTTGTTTAGCGTTCTCGTTTATCTGTGTTTTCCAGCGCATTGCCACCAGGTCAGTGTTGTTTACTGTGCCATAGACCAAGGGGAACTTACCAAATAGATGACGAGCGAGCTTCTTGGCAGGATTTGTGGTTGCCCCAACGGTATGGGTACACTGTGCTCTCACCCTGTCAAGTTCTGAGAAGAGGGCTTCACGCCGGCCAATGTCCGTGAGAATTTGTGCTTCTGCAAGTGTAGTGACTAGACTGATGGCGAGATACCCCAGGGCAGCTCGGGGTTGGTACTCTGCAGGAATCTTCAGGAGCGGAAGCCCATGGGCATTAGCAATCCTGCCAATCTCTCCGCCGCTCGAAAGACAGACCGCGAATACTCCTTTTTCAATTCCACTCTTAAGCGCAGACACTGTTTCTGTCGTGTTCCCAGAATAGCTAACCGCGATTAGAAGTGTGTGTCTATCAGTGAATGGAGGAAGGTCATGGCTACGGTTGACGAACAAGGGAATCTGTGAAAAACGTCGAGCAACCTCTCCCGCCATTGCCGATCCTCCCATCCCGCATATGACAACTTGCCTAATGCCATAGGGGAGGCGAAGATCGAAATTGTTCCCAAGCTTGATTGCTTCTTGGCATTGGCCGGGAAAGCCATCCAGAATCCTCAACATGCCGGCTTTGTCGTAATTGGCAAGAACTGTTTTGCTATCCAGTTTATCCATGTTGCCCTAATCATAACGGAGAACATTCATTTGGGCTAGCCCAATGACCTACTCTACCGTTAGCATTTTGTCAGGTTGCGGGGTTGATCGATGTTTACTCCACGCGGAACGTTACTTTGACCACTAAGCGCTGCTTTGTTAACTGGAAATGCCAGTGGTCTTGTTAGCTAGTGACATCCTTGCTATAATACAGATTAATGATGGTCGTCTCGCTAGCGAAGGAGGCTTGTAATGCGAGAAGCGGAGATCAAGGCTCTATTAGTAGACCCAGTCAACAATGCGCCGGTGATACTACTAAAGGATAAGCATTCCACCAAGGCAATGCCGATTTGGATTGGAGAAACCGAAGCAATGTCGATCGCTCTCGAGCTACAAAATCAATACTTTCCGCGACCCCTGTCCCATGATCTGATGAAGGGAATCATTAATCATCTGGGCGGGAAAGTAGAGAAGGTTGCGATTACCGCACTCAAAGAGGGTACGTATTACGCTACTATTTTCTTGCGTGAGAAAAAAGGGGAAATCATCGAACTCGATGCGCGACCCTCAGATTCTTTGGCCCTTGCGTTGCGCATGGGAAGCCCAATCTATATCGCCGATGAAGTATTCGATTCCTCCGCAATCGAATCTCCGTTTGCGGAAGAGGATGCGTTCCAGGATTTTGTTGAATATAACATGGATTTGTCAGAGTTCAAGAAAATCCTGAAGTAGGAATCTAGCTGCGAACAGTTCTTGCTCCTGGCGGAAGAGTATGAATCTCTTCCGGGGAGAGTCCCTGATTAATTGTTATGCTTTGTACATATATGCTTCTTGTTCTTTGTCCATCCACAAAGAAGACAACCTTCTTCACCAAGAAGCTCTCCCTATCGATGTAGATCATCCGCAATAACTTATCTGTAGTCTGATCGCGCACTTTCAGTATGTAGCCGCCCTGAATAGGGCTGCCCACACTTTTGGCTCCAATATCGGCGACTCCGGATAGGGGATTTAGCTGATAGCGTGTTACCCCAGGACAAAATGAAAAAGCGAGCGAGTTAGTGTGTGTGGCAAAGGTTTCCGAGAGAGAAAGCGTTGATTGGAAAATGCCGCTGCGAAACGTACAAACCTCCGGAATTACTTCGAGTTTCACTTTTCCCGCCTGCCAGTCTTTTTCTAGCTGTGTCAGGTCAAAGCTTGCTAACCCAAGAGCAGTCAGCGGAAAACCGGACCATCGTTTGGCCACGATTAGGTTTTCTTGAGGGATAAAGTGTGAAAGAAGATCGCGCTCAACAGTGAAAAGCTCACCACGCATCTCCTCCGGATTCAGGTAACGAACGCTTAATCCACCATCTCCTCCAGTCAAAAAACGAGTGAGTACCCGAATTGGATCGGTCTTCTCGCTTTCGTCTCTTATTTCGAGAACGGCTTCCAGGTCATTGACCCGTGACAGGGCCGTTTGCGCTCGCCAGATGAGTCCCGCTGGTTCCATGGGGTCATGTTCATCTAGCAGGTATTGATCGACGGCGACAACACCCACAATCAATCCCACGAAGATTCCCAGCCCAATAAGAACGATGTTTTGACTGCTCATAACAATCCATTATAATGCGATTAGCGGAAAGGGTCAATCATTGGAGAAGGATGAGTCTGATGAGTAGATGTCTAGGCGAATTACGACTAGTTCAAAACGCAGTGGTTACCGGCAAAACCGTGCTCGTACGGGTTGACTACAATGTCCCCCTGGAGAATGGAGCAGTTACAGACGATGGAAGGATTCGTGCGTCACTTCCAACCCTAGAAGAGCTTCTCCGAAAAGGAGCAAAGATTGTCTTGCTGACTCACCTTGGCCGCCCAAAAGGGAAACGCGTTCCAGGGCTTTGTTTGGATCCAGTAGCGGCTCGCCTACAGATACTCCTGGATCGTGGGGTGCATAAGCTCGACGATGGTATGGGAGATAAAATCCAGCAAGCTATTGATCAGGGCTCCTCAAATGAAGTGTTCATGCTTGAAAATCTGCGTTTCCACCCTGAAGAAGAGGCAAATAATGCTCAATTTGCGCATGGCCTGGCAAGTCTTGGGGATGTATATGTAAACGATGCCTTCGCGACACTTCACCGCGCACATGCCTCCACATTGGGAGTCACTCATTACCTTCCGTCGTACGCTGGGATGCTTGTGCAAAAAGAGATCAAAGCCCTGAATCATCTCGCCAAGAACCCGGCACGGCCATACGTTGCCATCATTGGCGGCAAGAAAGCTAACAGCAAGCTCGGTGCATTACGCGGTCTGCTAGAGCGGGTTGATGTTATCCTAATTGGAGGTGGAGTAGCGTTTACGTTCATGCGCGCGAAAGGCTACCAAGTAGGTGACTCTGTTGTTGACGAATCGCTGTTGGAGAAGGTAGGAGAGGTGATTCGCCTAGCGGATGAGAAGCGTGTCTTAGTTGTTCTTCCACAAGATGTTGTAGTGTCTGAGCAGGTAGACGCAAGCGCTAAAACGGTTGTATGTGCGGCAGATGAGATACCCGCTGGATGGATTGGCCTCGACATTGGCCCAGAGACGATTCGTAGCTTTGGAGAGCAGATAGCCTTGGCAAGGACGATCGTTTGGGCCGGACCCATGGGAGCATTTGAGCTGGAGCAGTTCTCTGCAGGGACAAGAGAGGTAGGAGAAGCGCTGGCTTCAGGAAATGCGTTCACGGTGGTAGGTGGCGGCGAAACGGGCGCGGC
>JAUVYF010000032.1 GCA_030603215.1 Candidatus Bipolaricaulota bacterium | reverse complement strand
CCATGGCCAGTCCGGCGGCAACCCCCATCATGTTCGCTTCCGCAACCCCCATGTTGAAGAAACGTTGGGGGAAATCCTTGGCAAAGAAGCTTGTCTTTGTCGAACCGGCAAGATCGGCGGTGAGAACAACGATTCTTTCATCAATGTGACCAAGCTCGGCAAGTGTTTTTCCGTAGGCGTCGCGTGTTGCTTCCTTGCGGCCAAGCTTCACTTGGGAACACCTTCCCAATCTTTGAGAAATCTCTCGATCCCAGTATCAGTCAGTGGATGGCAGAACAGCTTTTTGAGCACGTCATTGGGAACCGTAGCAATATCGGCGCCAAGAAGAGCGGCCTCAATTACATGCCGTGGATTGCGGACGCTGGCGACAATCACTTCTGTTAAAAAGCCATACGTCTGGTAGATATCGAGAATCTCGGCAACAACGCCCATGCCATCTCCGCCGACATCGTCAATTCGGCCAACGAATGGAGACACAAAACTGGCTCCACTCTTTGCCGCCAGTAGCGCCTGATTGGCCGAAAAAGCGAGTGTGACATTGGTGCGTATCCCTTCCCCGGAAAGTGTTTTCACCGCTTGCATGCCGGCAATTGTCATCGGAATCTTGATCACAACGTTCTTGTCGATCTTGGAAAGCTCACGCGCCTGGGCAACCATCTTGAGAGCGTCAATGGCGGTCACCTCGGCGCTCACCGGGCCATCGACAATGCCACAGATCTCAGCGATTATCTCGGCGAATGGCCGTTTCTCTCGGGAAACAAGGCTGGGATTGGTTGTGACCCCATCGATCAACCAAGCCATTTTTCTGATATCAGCCACATTTGCGGTATCAATGTAAAGCTTCACTGCTCCTCCTTCCCACTACATGAACAAGATGGTCTTATCCTTACCATAGATTGAACAAAGCCGCCGCGTTTTCAGTGGTTGTTTCTGCCACCACTTCAACAGAGATTCGTTTGACTTTGGCTATGGTATCGGCCACATAACGAACATAGCAAGGTTCATTGCGCTTTCCACGGTACGGAACAGGTGCAAGATAAGGACAATCCGTCTCCAGCAAGATCTTATCAAGCGGCACTTGCTTGACCACTTCGCGTAGCGCGTCATTCTTCTCGAATGTTATCGACCCCCCAATTCCCAAGTGAAACCCAAGTTCAAGGAATTCATCCGCTAGGGCACGATCTCCCAGAAAGCAGTGCATCGCCCCACGATAAGATGATGAAACCTCGCGCAAGATTGAAAGAACGTCCCGTGTCGCTTCTCGATTATGTACGATAATTGGCAAGTCTAGCTTACGGGACAGCTCTAGTTGGTTTCGGAAAGCTACCCGCTGCACGTCGCGGGCACAAAGATCACGATAGAAATCCAGGCCAATTTCACCAATCGCAACCACTCGTTGGTTGCGAGAAAGCCTCATCAGCCGATCGAACACCTTCTTGTTCAGCGTCTCCGCGTTGTGCGGGTGCACACCTATCGCCGCCCATACATGTCGGTGACGCCGTGCAAGCCGAAGGTTCTTTTCGCTCGACAGCAGGTCTGATCCTACTGTAATCACCGCGATTCCCGCCGTAAACGCGCGGGCAATCACCGCGGCCCGCTCGCCCTCATAATCTGATGAGCCAAGATGAGCATGGCTATCAACAAGACTTATCGTATGCTTACGCCCGATCATCAGTAGCCAATCCTTATTTTTTAGTCAATTATCCCCAACAAATACGGATCTGTCAACCTTAACAGGGCTTCAGAACACAGAAACCCTCTCTATTTCAGCGATGGCCAGCGGAAGCGCGTCGATCAGATCGCTGGGAAGAATCGACCGCTCCGCTATTTCACGAGCGAGCAGATCGGCGGTGTAACCGTGCAGGTAAGTTCCCAATATGGCCGCGCCTTCAAGCGACGCCCCGCCGGCAAGCAAACCGACGATTATTCCAGTTAGCACGTCCCCACTTCCGCCACTGGCCAGGCCCGTGTTTCCAGTTGGGTTCAAGTAGACTTCGCCTTTCGGGGTACCAATTGAGGTTGGCCTACCTTTGACAATAGTGATCACTTCATGCTCGCCGGCGAAGGTTCGGGCGACCTCAATGCGATGCCGATCGATCTCTTCCCCCGGGCGACCGATTAGCGAAGAAAGCTCGCCTGGATGCGGAGTTAGGATCGCTCGCCGCCCCACCCGTTTCAGCAAGCCCATGCATGAAGCCAACGGAAACAAACCATCAGCATCAATAACGATGGGAATCTGCGCATTCCCAAGGACCTCCAACACAACCTCGCCTACCTCAGGGTGGCGTGATAGTCCTGGCCCCACTGCCAGCACATCGGCAGCGTCCAGCGCGGGTTTCATTTCCGCGGCCGCCCGCGGAATAAGGCGCCCATCCTGATCTGCCAAGGGAAAGGTGATCACCTCAGGAAGCGCCGTTTCAAATATCCCGCTGAGGCTTGTTGGGCAAGCCAAGGTAACAACACCCGCTCCGCTACGCAATGCCCCGCGGCAACAAAGAATTGCTGCACCGGTCATTCCACGCGATCCGGCAAGGACCAGCACTCGGCCAAACGTTCCTTTGTGACCATTTGGTTCTCTTGTTGGTAGTAACGCCTTCGCGTCACATGACTGAGTCACACGAGCAAAGGGCTTAATCTCCCTCAATACTTTGCTCGGATAATCGACCCTCGCGAGTTTGATTTCACCGCAGTAGGAACGTGCTGGATGAAGGACATGTGCCGGTTTTAGGAAATGCATCGCGATGGTAAGATCGGCGCGCAATGCCAAACCAATAGACTCACCCTGATCCGCGCAGAGCCCGGAAGGAAGATCGAGCGCAACTCGTTTCGATGTTGAGTCATTAATCAACTCTACGGCCTTGGCATACCTCCCGGAAATCGGGCGATCGCCGCCAATGCCAAGCAACCCATCAACTATACAATCAGACCAGGCAAGCGCTCCCCTAAATGAAGATAACTCTTCGCTTGTCACGCGAAGCGTTCCTGGCGATACCTTTTCAAGCAGTTCTGCCATCAATCCGGTAGATGGGGAGAAATCCTCTGGAGAGCAGAAAGCAAACGCGCGCACCTTAATCCCATGCTGGTAGAGAACTCTTGCCAATACCAACGCGTCTCCACCATTTCCGCCCCCACCAACTGCAATCGCAACCCGCCTAACGTTGAGGCTGTTCATCAGCAGTTCAGCAGCGCTACGACCCGCGCTTTCCATTAACACCTGGGATGACACCCCATCATCAATGGCTGCTTGATCAATCTGCCGACTGTTATCGCTGGTAAGTACAACTGTCTCCTCGTTCATATCTGTCATGTTAGACTCCTGTCGTTTCTGAGTGCAATTCTTGCGCGATCTGTTCTCCAATCTCCCAGGGTTCTCGCGCACTAACATCTATCCAGCATACTCCATGTTCTTTCCGAAACCATGCCTTCTGTCGACGAACAAGTTGCCAGGTATTACTAATGATCCGCTTCTTCATCTCTTGTTGTGTTATTCTCTTATCAAGCAGGTCAACAACCTCACGCACGCCAATGGTGCGATAGGCCTGACAACCCTGATTGAGTCCATTACGTCGCAATTGCGCTACCTCATCGACTAGGCCGTGGCTAAGCATCTGTTCTACCCGCGCGGCTATCGCGTGTCTGTGCTCATCCTTGTCGCGCTCCAGCCCAAAGATCTTGAATCTATACGGAAGGGGTGTTGCCTGTTGTTGTAGGTCGCTGATTCGCTTTCCTGTAAGCCTGTATACTTCAAGCGCGCGCGTGATTCGCAGTCTATCATTTGGATGGATCCGTCTTGCTGCCACCGGATCAACAGCAGAGAGCTCGTGGTAGATATCATCCAAGGAACACTGTTCCAGAGTTCGTCGTAGCTCCCTATTGGCGGATGGGCCCGCAAAAATGCCTTGAAGAATCGCTCCCAAATAGAGCGTTCCTCCGCCAACTATCAGCGGGAGGTGCCCCCTGCTCCGGATCTGTTCAATCAGTCCATCGACACTCACGCGAAAGGACATTGCATCGTAATTCTCATCGATCTCGACAATGCCAACTAAATGGTGACGAATACCTCGCTGTGCATGAACCGGAAGCCTGGCTGTAGCGATCTGTAAACCGCGGAAGAATGCGCGCGAATCCGCAGAGATTACTTCACCATTCACTCGCGTTGCGACCTCAACAGCAATAGCGCTCTTTCCTGTTGCCGTTGGACCAACTATCACCACAACAGAGTCGCTGGACACCCTGGCGGAGCCAAGAACGCCCACAGGGCTAATCCTCTGCTAGCAACAGCTCGCGGAAGCGCTTCAGCTCGGCACGGCGAGAGGGGTGTTTAAGCTTTTCGATCGCCTTGATCTCGATCTGTCGCACCCGCTCACGCGTGATGTTAAACTTTAGCGAAACGTCCTTGAGGGTACGTGGATGACTATCCTCAAGGCCATAGCGAAGCTTCAGAATCTCGCTTTCGCGCTCATCAAGCTGGCTGAGAGCTCGATCCAACTGTTCCTTCAAGAACATACGAAATGTCTCCTTGGTCGGGGAAGGTGAATTTGGGTCCTCAATAAAATCGCCCAATGTGTCCTCATTCTCCTCGCCTATTGGTCGCTCCAGAGAGGCTGTATACTGAGAGACGTTCTCCACTCTCTTGATCTTGTCAATTGACATTCCAGTTAACCGCGACAAGTCCTCCAAGGTAGGAGTGACGCCATGCTTCTGTGTGTACTCATGTTTGGCCCTCTTCAAGTCACGCACGGTTTCGATCATATGTACAGGAACACGGATTGTTCGTGATTGATCGGCAATGGCGCGAGTAACGGCCTGACGGATCCACCAAGTAGCGTAAGTAGAGAATTTGAACCCGCGAGCGTAATCGAATTTCTCTACCGCCTTCATCAATCCCATGTTTCCTTCCTGAATCAGATCGAGAAAGGATAATCCACGGTTCATGTAGCGCTTGGCGATCGAGACAACTAAGCGCAGATTAGACACGGTAAGCACTTCCCGTGCTTCTCTTCCCTTTTCTACCATCGCGCCTAATTCCTTCTTCTCTTTATCGGAAAGAAGGCTCATTCCGTGATCTTCGGCTAGCTTTGCGTGTTCAAGTCGATCGCTGCTGTATACCCCGGTCTCCATCTTCATCGCCAGCTCAACTTCTTCTTCCCTAGTTAGCAATGCCACTTTTCCTATCTCTCGTAGATAGGTTTTCACAGGATCGTCTCGTGTTCTGGACCGCTTCGCCTCTTCTAGAAGCCTTGATTTCTCTACATTGTGCGCTTCGGCCGAGCTTTCGTCTTCCAACAGCAATTCATCGACGGCCTCCTGCCTGTCAGATTCTGGCACGCCATTATCACTGGCCTCGGACTCAGCCTCTGAGGAAGTGAGCACTGGCGAATCCACTGCGTTGGGGTCTTTCATATTGATCGGGGCATCAGTTTCAGGAAGGACCTGGTCAAGATGCCCTTTCTGTTCTGTTTTCAACTCAACGTCATCGTGCTTAGCTCTTCCCACAACTCCCCCTTCTCTCTGCTACCAAATCGCTGTACGCTTGCTGTAACAGATCCATCTTGGTATGATCTGCGGATTTCTCAGCCTGTTTGATTTCCTGTCGCAATTTGGATAACTGCTTCTCAATATTGGGTAACCTAACCAGCCGCGACAGCGCATCCTGAAGCGCTTTTTTGGCATCACTAAACAAGATTGGAGCAAGGGCAAGATAACTCGCCTTCCGTGCCTGCTCTTCATCAAGCTCCTCGATCAGATTGGAAGGATCTGATGGTTCTCCTGCGTTAGCGAAGACCTCTGCAATTGGCTTGTGGTCTGGTGAGAAATCATCTGGGGTAGCCAACTCCGCTACCTGGCTCCATGACACTTCTCCTCGCAACAGAAGGCAAAGGATCACTTCTTCCTCGTTCCACCCTTGTCCTTTTTCACTTGTTTCTCGCACAATGCGCGTGTGGGGTCTTGTTCTAGAAAGATCTTGCCTTAGTTCATCCGCTGGAAGCTGAAGACCCTCTGCTAGAAGCTTGGTGATCTCCTGTCGCAATGGGAGGCTCACAATCCCTTGATAGAACGCCCTCGACTCTTCCAGGGCTCCTTCCTTTCCAGCAACGGTAGATAGGTCATAGCGAAGTTCAAGCGATCTCACAAAGAAGTGATGGAAAGGAGTTGACTCACCAATAACGGCAAGCATGCCCTCCGCTCCTTCGCGGCTCACAAAGCTATCCGGATCTTCCCCGATAGGAAGCTCGGCAACACGAACGTTGAGGCCACTATTACGCAGGATTCTCATCCCGCGCAGTGAAGCTGCTCCGCCTGCCGCGTCACGATCATAGGCAATCACTACTTCATCTGCGAAACGCGCAAGGAGATCCGCTTGTCTCTGGGTGAGGGCTGTCCCCATACTCCCCACAACATTCTCGATACCGGCAATACTAACCGAAATCACATCGGTGTATCCCTCAACGAGAATTGCCGTGCGACAACTGCTTATCTCTTTTCTCGCCCACAAGAGACCGTACAATTGTCCACCCTTGTCAAACAAAGGATTTTGCGACGAGTTCAAGTATTTCGGTTCACCCTCAAACGCCCGCCCACCAAAACCAATCGGCCGACCGGAAAGATCATGAATGGGGAAAATTATCCTATCTCGAAAACGGTCATAGCACCGATCTTCTCTCTTTACTAGCAGACCAAGGTTTACTAAGGTCTCAACTTTGTATCGCTTGCCGAATTTCTTCTTTAGTCGATCCCAACCGGGAAACGCATACCCAAGGCAAAATTGTTTCCAAACTTCCTGCTTGTACCCCCGCCCAAGCAGATACTTCCGCGCCTTTTCCCCGGCAGGGTCATTGGTAAGATTGTCGGCAAAGTACGCTGCCACCTCGGCAATTATCTCTCGTAAAGGCTCTTTCGCGCCATCGTCCCGTCGTCGCAAGGAAACGCCAGCTTCTTCCGCCAATCGCTCAAGCGCTTCTGGGAATGATATCCTCTCGATCTTCATCAAGAAAGAGAACAGATCTCCTCCCTCGCCACACCCAAAGCAGTGCCATAATCCCTTTTGCGCGTTTACCACCAATGATGGAGTATCATCGGAGTGGAAAGGACAACGTCCTTTATAGCTTGTTCCTGTCTTGGCGAGAGAAACGTAACGAGAGATCAGGCCCACCATATCAACTCGTTCTTTGACCATCTGAACATCAAGCCGGTCTTTACTCATGGCGACACTAGGTTACGAAGAAACGGGTTCGTCCTTCTTTCCCTGTCAAGCGTTGTTGTTTCACCATGTCCGGGATAAACCTGATAGTCACCATCAAGCTCAATAATCCGTTTAAGAGACTGCATCATCTTAGGCATCGACCCGCCGGGCAAATCAGTTCTACCGATAGATCCAGCAAATAGAAGATCTCCTGAGAAAAGGACGCCATCTGCCCGCAAAGCTATGCTGCCGGGAGAATGTCCGGGAAGATGCAATACGTCTAATCCACCAGCGATCTTGTCTCCTTCCTTCAGATAACAGTCTATTGCCGCGTGCCCCGGATAACAACGGTCAACAAAAGGAAGATCCTCCCTGTGAAGAAAGATCCTTGCTCCTTGCTTCTTCAACCCCCAATTACCCCCCACATGATCGAAATGACCATGTGTATTCACAACTAGATCAACCCTTCGGTCGCCGATAAACGACAACAGCTTGGTGTTTGACTCAGCCGGATCTACAACTACAATAACTCCCAGAATGTCTATGAGATAGCAGTTGGTCGCAAGTTGTCCTAGGCAAACCGATTCAATTCGCATTGCCTGCCCCTCGCGCCTTAAGCCCGCGCCACCGTGAGAACATGGATCGCCTTGTATCCGCCTGTTCTCAGCGTACGTGAACATTCCTCCACCGTTGAACCAGTCGTGTATATATCATCAATCAACAGGACTCTTTCCTTCCCAGATTTTACCACGGTGAAAGCTCCGTGCAAGTTTGCCTTTCGTTTACGAGCAGAGAGAATCGTCTGCGCCATGGTGTCTCTGTTTTTAGATAATAGCCTGCAAACAGGGATGTTTGCCAAGTGTCCCACACCTAGCGCGAGCAGTCGCGCTTGATTGAACCCACGCAGCCGTAGCGCGCGTCGACTCATAGGCACATATGTAATCAGGTCAATCGTGGGAAACGGTTGTTCAATATTGAGATACGAAGCCATACGAGCAGAAAGAAAACGGGTGATTGCCCGTTCACGCCCAAACTTGAGCGCTCGCACAAGCTCTCCCCACCCGCTGTTATACGGACCAGGTGAGCGCGCAAGATCAAAGCCCCAGCTACTGGTCCCACAAGCTCGACACAAATCTGCGCTTGGATCATCAAGTGACCCCTGACAGCGGGAGCACCGCGCTCCTTTCAATGAGGGTAGCTCGCGCGCGCACTTGTCGCATACAATCCGCATTGCATCGGTTGACTCCCCACACAAAAGACAGTATGGCGGGAAGAGGAGCGATAATACGCTATTGGCAGTTTTCTTCAGCCAGCCCCCATCACAGCAATGTCGCCACTCGCAAGAGCTGGTTCGTGTATCCCCATTCATTGTCGTAAAAGGTCACAACCTTGAGAAGAGTTCGATCAACCACGCGAGTGCAGGACAGGTCAACAACACTTGCCCGCGGATCACCTATAATGTCGCTTGAAACAAGAGGATCATCGCTCACTCCAAGAACCCCAACAAGCTTGCCATCGGCATAACGACGGAAAGCATCGTTTACTTCATCGGCGCTGACCTCTTGTTTCATCTCGGCAACGAAATCACTCGCCGCCCCTGTGGGAACGGGAACACGGAATGCCATCCCATCCATCTTTCCAGCCAGCGCGGGGATTACCTTGCTAGTAGCCGTGGCAGCGCCAGTTGTAGTAGGAATGATATTCACTGCCGCGGCCCTTCCACGAGTGAGCTTCTTCGAGGCAGAGTCAACGATCTTCTGACCGCCTGTATAAGCATGCACAGTAGTTAAGAAAGCGTGTACGATGCCAAATTCTTCTTCGAGCACGTGCGCAACAGGAACCAGTGAATTGGTCGTGCAGGAGGCAGCGGAGATGATTCTATGCACTTGCGGATCGTAGATGTCCTCATTTACCCCGTAAACAATCTGGGGGATCTTCTCTGCTCCGTCTCCCTTGGGAGGCACGGAGAGAAGAACCTGTTTCGCCCCTGCAGAAAGGTGCCGCGACGCGCCATTCTTGCCATCATAAGAGAGGAAGATGCCCGTCGCTTCCACTACCAGATCAATATCCATTTCTTTCCATGGGAGTTTATCGGGCTCGCGCTCTGCAAGAAGCGGAATGAACACACCATCAACTTCAATCCCCCCTTCCTTAGGGGTCACGTTCTTGGAATAACGTCCGTAGACTGAGTCGTACTTCAAGAAATAGGCCAATGCCTTTGCTTCAAGCTGAGTGTCGTTCAGCGCCACGATTTCTACGTCTTTCCTGCCAATGGCAAGGCGAAGGAACATCCGCCCAATCCGCCCGATCCCGTTGATTGCAATCCTCTTCACAATATAGCCTCCTTCTTCTCATGTTCCCTTGCCATTTCCACAAAATAACGATGAATCCGCATATCGCGGGTTAACTCCGGGTGAAAGCTTGCTACAAGCACATTCCCTTGACGAGCCATCACTGCCGCACCTTCATGCTTTGCCAGCACCGTCACACCATTCCCTACCCGAGTGATATAGGGAGCACGAATGAAGACCGCTGGAAAGTCATCGGCGACTCCTTTTACGCAAAGCATGGTCTCAAAGCTATCAACCTGTCGCCCAGAAGCGTTACGCGCTACGGCAATATCAATTGCCCGGACGTAAGCATCTTCCTGACCCTCTATTTCGTTCGCCAGCAGAATCATCCCTGCACAGGTCCCAAATATTGGGAACCCTTTGCTCGCCAGTTCACCCACCTTAGCCAGTACGCAACCACGAGATAGAAGGGAAATAGCAGTTGACTCGCCTCCAGGAAGGATGAGTCCCGAGAGTCCTGAAAGCTGTTCAGCTTTCTTCACTCTCCTGCCGTCGATTCCTAGCTGAGACAGAATATTAAGATGCTCTCGCACAGCCCCCTGCACAGCAAGGACTCCGATCCTCACCTAGCGGACCTGCATCATCTCGTGTGGAGGAATCTCATCGATGGAAATCCCAACCATTGCCTCGCCGAGTCCTTCGGAGACACTAGCAACAATTCCCGGTTCCTTGTAGTGGGTCGTTGCTTCGACAATCGCCCGCGCCCGTTTTTCGGGATCACCAGACTTGAACACCCCACTACCAACAAAGATTCCATCACAACCAAGTTGCATCATCATCGCTGCATCGGAAGGAGTAGCTATTCCGCCAGCAGCGAAATTCACCACGGGAAGCCTTCCTTTCTCACGAATAGCAAGCAGGACTTGGTAAGGGGCTCCCATTTCCTTGGCCATGCTCATTAGTTCTCCTGGAGGAGCGCTTAACACCAACCGTATCTGTTTATTCATCAGACGCATGTGCCTTACTGCTTCCACAACGTTGCCTGTGCCTGGCTCGCCTTTAGTGCGAATCATTGCTGCCCCTTCAGCAATCCGCCGGCAGGCCTCTCCCAGATTGCGCGCCCCACAAACAAATGGAACGGCAAATGTCCATTTATCTATGTGGTGCTGTGGATCTGCGGGTGTAAGGACTTCTGATTCATCTATGTAATCCACTTCGAGCGCTTCGAGCACCTGGGCTTCTACAAAGTGCCCAATTCGCGCTTTGGCCATCACTGGAATGGAAACCGCGGCAAGGATCTCCTTTATTCTTCCTGGATCAGCCATGCGAGCAACCCCACCCTGAGCGCGGATATCAGCCGGAACTCGCTCCAACGACATTACGGCAACTGCGCCAGCTCGTTCTGCTATTATCGCTTGGTCAGCAGTAGTGACATCCATAATCACGCCACCCTTCAACATTTCCGCAAGACCACTTTTTACACGGTACGTGCCTTTTTCTACCATTACATTCACCTCTTGGCTACGCTAAACAGAAATTATATCCTCCTAAGCAAATAGAAAAAAGGTTCCTCGCGGTTAAACGCCTTCGTTTGGCGGTAACTAATCTTTGCTTCTAAGCTATTATTCGGTCTTTCTCTGCGAGCTCTGCGGTTAAGTAGTCACCAGTAATCACTTATCAGTTAAAGACAACGTCGCGCACCCCAGTGCAATAGGATTGCACAGGGCAGGTAAAGTGCGACGCAACACAAGAATACGCAGACCGTTCGTAGCGTTGGAACCTGTGTCCAACGTTGAAGACAACGTCGCACACCCCAGTGCAATAGGATTGCACTGGGCAGGTAAATCGCGACGCAACACAAACAAAACCCTCCCCCTCCCTTTAATTCCCTCCCTCGATCGGGGAGGGAAGATTGTTTGAAATCAGTTCTTGGTTCTTAGTAAACGGTGTTCAGTTCCGGTTTCTTTGTCTTTCACCGTCTTTCGACGTTGGACGTTGGACGTTGGACCATGGTCTTCTCTGCGTCCTCCGCGCCCTCTGCGGTGAAATGACTTAAGTTTTGGCAGTAAGTAGTCTTTGCCCTTAACCCTATTCTTGCCTTTCTCTGCGCCCTCTGCGCCCTCTGCGGTTAAGTAGTTATCAGTAATGAGGGACCAGAAAAAAGGGCAAGAGGCAGTGAGTTCACCAACGCCCCTCTTGCGTGTCTTAACCCTCTCGAGATGATTTGTCTCCCCAGTTGAGCTTTTCCTCTAACACCTTGAAAAAAGAAGGACCGTTGTTCATGCGCACAAGCCGAGTGGGCAACTTAGCTCGCTCCACCGTCGCTTCTCCGCCTAAGTGAAGATCAGAGAAGAAATCACCATCCACAAACACACTCACTTCCGAACGTGCCCTAATGAGCAAGGCCTCTTCTGAGGGAAAGACAACCGATCGCAATCCCAGCTTATGTGTAGCAATCGGTGTCGCCATAAGGCACGCCATCGGTGGAACAATCACCGCGCCACCGCCGGACAAGCTGTACGCCGTAGAGCCAGTGGCAGTTGATATTACTAGACCATCACCAGGATATGTAGCCACCACGCCATCGCTCGAAAACAGTTCAATCTCGCAGAAACGAATTTGAGCCGGAGCAGTGACAGCAACATCGTTTAGCGCAGTCCCTTTCTTGCTGCCAATGGTAATAGCAAGCCTCATTCTCTCCTCAATCACGAATTCATCGCGCAAGATCCCTTCTAGGGCAACTGTCAGTAGTGGTGCTCTTGTTTGGGTAAGAAATCCAAGGCTTCCCAGGTTTGCTCCCAGAATAGGTATGGCACAATCCGCAAACAGAGATGCGGCACGCAGCACAGTCCCATCCCCACCCAGAGCAACAGCTATTGCTCCCTCTACATCCAAGTGACGCGGTCTCTCTTTATCCAGGGCAATTGCACTTATCCCTCTTAGATTGCACCATGCTTTAAGTACAGCAAGCGTACGTAGAGAGTCCGGTTTTTCAGTATTGGCAACAATGTAAATCGTATGGATTTCCATCCCTCTTATCCCACCTAAGAATCTGCTAGCAGATCAAAGTCATCAACGCTTCACATACTTCCAACGGCACAGTATCCGTTCCAACACGTCAATTCCCACATACAACACGAGCCCAAGAAATGCCATTGCCATTATTCCGGCAAACGCCCGGTCACGTCCGAACAGCATATATCGCTTGATAAAACTCCCTAATCCCAACCCTTGAGCGGTGTTTGTCTCGGCGATATATAGAAAAGCTATCCCTACTCCTATGCCCACACGCACACTGGTCAGAATGTTGGGGAGCGTAGCAGGAAAGATCACATGTCGATACACCTGCCAGCGGTTCGCACCCGCAGATAGAACACTCACCAAATGCTCTTCGGTTATGTTCTTGGCTGCTCCACGAGCAGAGACAAGAATCTGAAAAAAAAGCACGATAGCGACAATCGCAACTTTGGTGGCGCTCCCCGTGCCAAAAATGAGAAACAAGAACAGTATCAGTGCCACCTGGGGAATTGGATACGTAATATAGATCATTGGCGAAACGAACGTATCGACTGAACGCTCATGACCAATAACAAGACCCAAAGGAACTGCGGCAACAAGAGCAATGAGTATCGCCATTATAAGTCGCCAGGCGCTCGCCAGGAAATGCCGCTGCAACTCCGCCCCATTCTTAACTACCTGTGATAGGGCTTCATAAGGACCAGGAAGAACGGAACTAGAGTTAATGGTGTTTATCGCAATACTTGCCACTTCCCACAAAAGCAGCAAGAAGATAATGCTGCAAATATAAATCAGGACTTGCTTCATCTCTCGAGCTCCTCTCTCAATGTCTTAACTGTTCTATCAAATGCCTTGCTTTGACGATAATCAAGAGGTCCTACTTCTCGGTTGGACACTCTTGCTTTGATGCACGCCGGTCTCTCGGTAAGAACGATGATCTCTTGTCCGAGGAAGGCCGCTTCTTCAATGTCATGCGTAACAAGTACTAGCGTAAAACCGCGGTCCTTCCATAAGGTGAGAAATAGATCCTGAATCTTCTCACGGGTAAGAGTATCAAGTGACGCAAGTGGCTCATCCATTAGCAAAACCGATGGTGAGATGGAAAGAGCCCGAGCGATACCTACGCGGCGCTTCATTCCTTCAGATAGTTCGGCGGGAAAACGGGATTTTACGTTTCCCAAACCGAGTTCCTCAAGGATATCCTGAGCATTACAAGCTGGGTAATCACCAGACAGAATAAGGCTCAAGTTGGCATTTTGCCAAACTGTTTTCCACGGTAGAAGTCCTGCGTTCTGTAAGATCAGGGCTACATCCCGCCGTGGACCAGCTACCTGCTTCTTGCCTATTTTGACACTCCCTTTACTGGGAGTAAGCAGCCCAGAAAGCGCGAATAGCAGTGTGGTTTTTCCACACCCTGATGGGCCGATGAACGCCAAGCTTTCGCTTTGCCCTAAACGAAAACTAACCCCTTCTACCGCCCGTAGTTTCCGCTCAGAGGAACCGTAGTCAATGGTGAGATTATCAGCTTCTATCATTGCAGGAAGTAATCCGTTGTTACTTCTTCGTAGGAAGGACATTGCCATTCGTCATGTTTACCAGCCACCCACAAACGTGCGTTTTCGTATTCCTTTTCGGAAAGCATCTGTGGTTGTGGAAAATGAGGAATCTCGAAGCTGTCCATAATCCCGACTGGAACACTATCTTCTTTCAAACCAGGGAAAAACAGACTAAGCGCCTCGCTAGTTCCCATACTGATCACTTCCTCTCGGCTTGATTCGTTAAGCATTCTCACTGCTTCACGATATGCCGCGTAAAAACATTCGACAAGCTCTATTTTCTCCTCAATGACGGCACGTCGGAAAACGATAATACTGGGTAGAAGGTCAATACCATCAAAATCAGACAGATGCACAAGAGACATGTTTGTGCTAGCTGGCAGGAAGTTTTTAAGGTAAGTAATATACGGTTCAGGCAGAACAGCCGCATAGACAGAGCCTAGGGAAAGAAACGCTGCCAGCTGAAGCATGTCATTCCAGTAAGAGTAGTACTTATCTGAATCAACCGGGTAGCCAAGGCTAGCGAGAAGCGTATCTATGTGGTACTCAATATCGCTTGACTCAAGAATAGCGATTGACTTAAGATCGCTTCCCCGTTGTGTGAGTGCAAGGAGAGCGCCAACTGAATCTATCTCAAAATAACTTTGGGAGAGAAGGGCAAGGCTTCCCGTCCCTTCACTTCGGTAGGCGGTGCTAGTAATCACGATGTCGGCTCCAATAGATGCCAGCATGATAGCAAGCGTCACATCACAAACCATTCCGTCAATGTCTCCGGCGTAGATGGCCAAGTTACGCGCTTCATTATCACTCAACCCAACAAGATCAACCGCCAACCCATAGTTTTCGAACAACTCCCACTCTTGAGCAAGGGCGACCGGAAGAGATCCCATCCCCGGAGGAAGGCTAATACGAAGTTGAGCAAGATCAGCGCCCAAGGTACATGAGAAAAACGCCACAAGAATAGCAAGAGTCGCCGCAAACCTTATTTGGTGACGAATAGAGAACATGTATCTCCTTCCTCAATCAATGCTACCATCAATCGATTCTATCCCCTAGGACAACATTATAACAACAGGCTCCTCACACTCCAGGCAAGCCTTCTCTCTCGCCCGTTCGTTTCACTCACTCAAGACGCCAGGATCGCAGAGGAAGGCAACAATAGGGTTAAGAACAAAGGCAAGTTACTGCCAAAATCACAGACATTTTACCGCAGAGGGCGCAGAGTACGCGGAGGAAGGCATTTTCTTTAGTTTACAGACAAAAACCATAATATGATTGTAAACAACAAAACAAGAGATTTCCTCTGCGTACTCTGCGTCCTCTGCGGTTAGGTAGTATCTTCTCTCCTTAGAGTTAAACAGAACGTCGCACATGAAGTGCGCCCTCTGCGGTAACAGCTTTGAAATCAAGACCTGTGCGTGGTTTCTTGTCGCTTCTGTCTTTGTCTTACCATTCACCACTCAC
>JAUVYF010000093.1 GCA_030603215.1 Candidatus Bipolaricaulota bacterium | reverse complement strand
CAAGCGGAATCGCAGCAGCTTTCGTTTTCATCGTGAAATGCAGTCTATACTCAGGCAAAGACAAAATCAATAAGCTCAGATGCAACGCCTGCTCAAAACCCAGTACGCCTTAGTGGACAACTTTAGAACTTTTGAGTGGCCTAGGGCGAGCGATCTCGAGGAGCTTCTCGTGGGGAGCAGGCCATGATACTGGGTACCGTATGGTCCCTGGACCCCGTGGCGAGATCGCCTGTGTACGAATGGGTTGTGAGTACAGCGGACTTAACCCGTTTGTGTTCCGTGTAGGTACCAACAGAGACTGGAGCAGTGTAGGCTTCTCATTTCACTGGGAGAACCTGCAACTGGACTTTGCTTACCTCGTTCACTATGCCCTAGCTGATAGTTATATGATCTCCCTTAGCTATCAAGCGACAGGTTTGCTCGTGACAGAACTGAGCGAGACAGTGCAGTGGCTTGGTAATATTGTCAGACAAGCCAGCTGAGCTAGGAAGAACTCGATGAGCGCTGTTTCATTTAGCAGAGGAGCCAAGCAAGGCTTCCTTCGAGAATAGCCTGATCATCTGTCCCCTTTCTACTTTCTGCCCTCAAACAAGAAAAGGACCCTGGTGAACCAGGGTCCATAAATGTGTTCTAGTTGTTAGATGCTTAGAATTCGAAGGTGAACCCAAACTCTAGTGAGTCCCAGCCAAAGGCCGAGACGTTAAACCCAAGGTTAAGCGTGATGTTACTAGCCACGCCAACGCTCGCGTCTACTTCGGTCTTAGCCCAGGAGAACAAGGTGGTTCCTGAGTCTGCTACGTACCCATACTTAAATGAAACTGTATCATCATCCGCATCAGCCGTGAAATCATCAAAGGTTCCATCGGGCACAGTCCCCTTAAATACCTCGTCATACCAAAGACTCACCTCGCCTGCTTGGTAAGCCTGGCAACCAACCCAGCTGAGTACTTCTCTATCACCAAACCACGTGCTGATGGTGAGGTCAAGCGCGCCGCCACAGCAGGCATCCCCGTCGATATCAATGATGAACTTCTCCCATAGCCTGAACCGGTACGTAGGAAGGCACTTCAGCTCAACGCCCAAATCAGCAAGCACATACTTGTCTGTTTCGGTCCTATAACCAAGGAATGGAGACAAGAAGCCCTGCACAACGCTACCGTTCAGGTACGACCAGGCACCAGCGCTAGAGAAGAGCGCTGAATTGGCGCTAAGCTCAGTGTAGCTAGTGAACGTAACCGCTTCCCAAGCGTAGCTGAAACCTATCCCGTAGAAGTTGATGGAAGTGATACTGCCAGTAGTGTTCGGGTTAGGAGACCCGTTAAGTCCAAATTCAATGGTGAAACAGTCAGATTCAGGCATAGTGGCAGTTAGGCAGAAATCGTACGACTTAGCTTCTAGCGTAAATGTGAGCCCAAAGTCTAGCTCAAGCCAACCGCCAATAGCAACGTCACTAACGACAAACGCTACATAATTGAAGCCGGTGCAGCCAATGCTTAAGCCAGCATCGATCGTGGCGCAGCCTAAGGCAATCCCTTCTAGCAGGATGTACTCCTCAGTGAATGCAGGGGCACATGACTCATCCGCATAGATACTGAGAGTTCCGCTTTTCCCCACTGTTGGACAGTAGGCGGTGGAAAGACTAGAAAGATCGGTCTCTGTCAGGTTGAAGTAGGTATAAGAAGTCGCCGTGATATCACCAATGGAACCAGCGACCTTAAATCGCCAACCTGATCCATTCAGGTAAGAAGCGACGGACCACGCTGTGCCCGCCGTATGAGTGTCCACGAACACATAGTCGACTAGCTCTACGTTGGTGTTGCTCTGATCGATATAGAACAAAGCGCCCAGCTCTACGCCACCGATGCTAATGCTCCCTTCCGTCTTCCAGGTCAGGAACTGCGGAGCAGTGGTTGAGGTGTACGTCCTATCACAAAGAGCATCTATCTCAAGTCCCGTCTGATCGTAATAAGTTGGTAGCTGGCTCAGATACACATACGTCTTTCTGGTAACGAACATCGGATCAAACGTCATTGTGGAACTAAGTGTGAATGCGCCGAATGACCCGCCAGCAGTAAATGACTGCGAAGAGTAGCCAGACAGCGTAAAGCTACTTGAAGAACCGAACGTCCAGCCGCTTACCGTATAATCAACAGCTAATGTTGAAGATAGCGATGTAAAGCTCGACGCGGCTGGGTCAACTACAAGGCTTGATGCCCATGACCCACTGAGCGGTCCGGCAAGTGCCGTAAGCCCAAGGCCTAACATCATCGTAATTGCAATTACGATAGCTTTTTTCATTACATTTCCCCCTCATCTAGCATTCATCATACCCGGCTTTGACTTCCAAGTGCAAATGTTAATCGTGTCTTCAAGAAGAGTACTTCGTATGGGGTTCCCAATCCAAATTCCTTCCTTGGCCAGTAATTGAGTTAGTACCCCTTAGTGGACAACTTTGGAACTTTTGAGTGGCCTAGGGCGAGCGATCTCGAAGAGCTTATCGTGGGGAGCAGGGCATGACAGTGGGTACCGTACGGTACCTGGGAGTAGTGGGCAACCTTCGAACTCTTGAGTGGTCGAAGCGTGAGATGTTAGAGGCGCTCTACGCGCGATGATCCGGAGCAGGTATGAAATAGGATACCCCCAACTGGAATTCAGCAAGTGCAGAGCAGTAAGGTGGAAAATGCCGAGTGCAGCCAAAAAGACCTAGAAGACGTGGTGAAGCTTCTTATCAGGTTAAGTGATGAGGATCAAGGCTTTGGACTGGCCCGTGATCCAGTGGCACCAGCTGTAAGATCAGTACAGGCCTTGAAGAAAGTTCACCCCGTGGGACCTTGGATGACGGGACAGAAGTACACAGCTTCCTCACATTGCTTAGAGATCTTGCCACCATTGTGCGGAACACCTGTCATCGCAAGCGAGGAGAAGTGGGAGAGCCAAGATTCACCATGACAACGACACCGGGCGCCAAGCAGAAAGAAGCACTTGCGTTGATTGATATCATGCTGCTGTACACAGAGCGCCGATCACAATTCTCGAGTAACTTCCCATCCCAACACGGTGTCCCTCGTTATGAGGTCAGGGACTTTAGCTTGACTGTTAGGAACCGTAGAGCTAACCTCTCGTCGCAAGAAACAGTAGCCCATGCGGGGTTCCAGCCGCATAGCCGTGCTCCGACTCGGGGGAACAGCTGTTTGAAGCTAGGTCAGTACAGATTTGTGTGCCTGGTGGTGGGATATAGGAAACTGGCAGGGCTATGCCGATACTGACCAAACGCTACCTAAGAACGCTATCAATACGGACTCAGTTGATCCACACCTCTTTCAACAGGCGAAGCGCGTTTCCTCCGGCAGCCTTCTGGATCTCTTCGTCGGAGTATCCCGCCTTAACCATCCAGCGCAGGATGTTCGCGAAATCAGCAGGGTTCTCAAGCCCCTTTACGTACTCGACCTCATCAAAGGTGATGCTCTCTTTACCATCTTGACGGAATGCCTGTTGAATGGAGAGAAGCTGTGAGAAGGCGTGGTGAAGAGCCACGTGATCGCCAAACAGGGTATCTGGGCCAAAGCCCACAGCGTCGATTCCGACCAAATCGACACAATACTGGAAATGTTCCATGTATGAGTCAATGGAGTGTTTCGGATGCTTGTTGGTGAGTGTCGTATGAGGAGCGGCCTCGATCCCAATGATTCCACCCGCTTGGGCACATGCCCTAATTACCGCGTCGGGCTTCAATCGCTTTGTGTTCCACAGGGCTCTTGCACCAGTATGAGTGATAAATACCGGCTTTGTACTTGCTTCGATAACATCCAGGGTTGTTCTGTCGCTGGCATGTGAGGTATCGATCGCCATCCCCAATTGGTTCATCCGTCGCACCGCCTCGCGGCCGAAGAACGTCAATCCACCATCGCGTTCTTCTCTTAGACCGGTCCCCAATGCATTCGATTCACTGTACACGATGCCTATCATACGCACACCGAACCCGTAGAGGATATCGATGCGATCGACTTCGTTTTCTATCATGGTTGCCGACTCCAGCGCCGGGACCAGAGCCAGCTTTCCTTCGTTGTGTGCGGTAAAGATGTCCGCGACCCCCTTGCAGGGAATGATGAAGTCCTGATGGGCGATATCGGATAGTCGCATTCCCAAATCGTAGAGCACATCCGACCATTTCCAGCCGTGCTTGGACGTGATAAGACAGGTGCCATCCATCATATTGTCGAAAACAGCGTCCAGACAAGAAGCGCTTAGTCCCTTGTACGCGGTGGATTCACGTCCTTGTCGGTTATACTCGAAGATCTCCTCCATATTGGCCGGAAACAGTGTCGGGTGATCATGTAAAGAGATGATCACTGAGTTATCAAGGAGTTTCTGAACCCGTGTTTCTTGCTCCTCAGTAATCGGGACAACGTACTGCGGCACCCGACATAGTTCTGGCGCCAACTTGAAAGCCTTGTAATCAACTCCCGCTTCTAGATACTGATAGGATCTGTAGCCAGTGTTCTTCTTATTCTTTCCCATCGTTTTCCTCCCTTGATGTGTTGAGTTAGAGTAGTTCCTTACGGATAAGTTGAGCTCCGGGGTATATGCCCTCGACCAAAGCTCCATCTTCCCAGACAAGTGTGCCGTTCACCAGCACAGAGGAGAGACCAACGGCGCGGTTAAGCGGACGGGAATAGTCCAATTTGTCCTGATTAGGGAGATTGAATGAATCAGGGTCAAAGATGATCACATCTGCCTTATATCCTGTTCTAAGTAGACCGCGATCCCAGAAGCGAAATGTCTGCGCTGGTAGGGCCGCTAATCGCCGAATTACCTCTTCTAATCTGACTCCCTTCTTGCGCGCTTGCTTTAAGAAGTTGGGAAAACCACCTTGTCTAAGCAGCTCATACCAGCCATATGGATCGTCTTCATTAATGAGCAGGATATCACCGCCCACGCTAAGCCAAGGGCTGCCTATCACCGAAGCGGCAGGGTAGGAGGCCTGTCCTTCGTAGCGAAGGCGGCCAAACCAGAATGAGACTGGTAGCTTCTCATCCAGAAGGAAGTCGAGCATAACATTGTATGGATCCATATTCTTCTCTCGAGCTACCTGCGCAATACTTTTTCCTTCCAGTTGTGGGACTGTGTTAACGAGGGCGATCTGCTTCTTGTCCATGTTGAAGAAGGGATCCTTGCTCTCGCGTAGTCGCTTCTGTCCGTTGGGAGTAGCTAGATCGGCCTTCGCAGCGTCTACGTCGAGGTTAAAATATGCGGGGACTGTTGCCAGGAGGAACTGGAGAAGGCGATCCTTGCGAACAACGTGTCCGGTACTGCGAGGGATCGTATCAACTGTGACCTCTACGCCCTCTCTTCTTGCCTCTTCCACGAGCGAGTACGCAGCTTGTTCGTTCATTGCCAGATGAGAAATCTGGACCCTGACTCGGGCTCGCCTCCCGATGTCGATCGCTTCTTTGACTGCTTCCTCAATGCCGATTTGATAGCGGATGTGCGAGGAATAGACACCGTTGTATTGGCTGACAATCGTTGCCACATCAATAATCTCTGCTGTGGTGGCGAAGCAGTTCGGAATGTAGGCCAGCCCGGTTGATAGCCCTACCGCGCCCTGTTGCAGTCCGCAAGTAACACAGGCGCGAATAGTTTCCATCTCATGAGGTGTTGGCTGTCGCTCTTGATCCTCCCCCATTACCGCCCAACGGATCGTGCCATAACCCAGTTGACATGCTGAATTTATTGCCGTTCCGCCGTTCAGTCGGATCGCTGCGAGGTAGGATGCGAAGGAGTCCCAATGTGGCTCGGGATCATTCATGGATGGG
>JAUVYF010000145.1 GCA_030603215.1 Candidatus Bipolaricaulota bacterium | reverse complement strand
ATGATCTGTAGAACCCACAGCGCATGAGAGTGTTACTCTTGTTGTTCTCCTTGTTCTCCTTAAACCAGTTACTACTTACCACAAACTACATGCCATGTTCCTGATCTTCCGACGCTACAAACGATTTGAGACTGACAACTGACGAGTGAAAACCGACAACTGATAACTGCCTTTCTTGCTGATAACTTCCTTCCCTGATAGCTACTCTTCACCTTCTACTTAACGACTCAGCCATTCTTCTACTCGACTGTTTGCCTCTGTACTGCCTTTCACGACTTCCGCGATAGCTTTCAGTTTTTCCTGATAACTGATAACTTCCTCTCCTGACAACTAGCCTCATCTCACCCTTACCTTCCCAATGAAAGACGGTCTGCTAGATCCCTGGGCAGTCCCTCTCGCAGGATTCTTTTCTTGATCATGTTGATGTCATATGAGATACGTTTGAAGTGAACCTCTTTGTTGAGCAGATTGACGACCGCGTACGCGGCGCGGGGATCGCCATCTCGTGGTTGACCGACACTTCCCGGGTTTATCAGATATCGGGCCTCTGGCGCGAGTTTGAGTGGCTCTCTTGTTGGCCTAACTAGATCAACCTTGCCTTCTAGTGACACAAAACCGCCCTGGATGTGAGAGTGTCCGAATAGCGCAAGCGGGCGATTGAACAAGGAAAAGTTCTCTGTAGCAACCCAGCGATCGCTAATATATTCCCATAGTGGTCCGCGCAGACTGCCGTGTACCATTACCAGGTTGTCTTCGGTGTGTATCGCGGGAAGTTCTCTTAGGTAGGTTTCTTCTTTATCGGAAATGTGAGCAGTTGTCCATTTGATGACTAGCTGTGCCGATGGAGTGAAGTGGTCGAATGGAAGCCTTGCGCAGGCAGCTGCATCGTGGTTTCCCTGAACGCATAGCAGGTTTGCTTCGCGTATTCTGCTGACACACGGACCCGGCCAGGGCCCATAACCTACAATGTCCCCGCAGCAAAAGATCCGTTCTACCCGGCTCTTCTCAAGGGAATTAAGGACTGCCTCGAGAGCAGGCAGGTTTCCATGAATGTCTGATACCACACCAATTTGTGACATAGCCTGATAAGCTTACATTAAGATAACGTACTTCAACACCCAAGATAGGTTATCGAACAAACCCTTCTCCTATCTGCACAAGGCGTACTGCTCTGATGAGAAGGACCACTTGTCCTGCATTTGAGTAGGAGATTAGAAAAAGGAAAAAGGGACAAACCATGTTCTACTGTCCCTTTTCAGTACAGAATACTCAAACCTTCTTTTCTCCAAGTGATTTCTCTAGATATCTAATTGCTTCCCCTACAGTAGAGATTTTTTCCGCATCTTCGTCAGAGATCTCTATCCCAAACTCATCTTCGAACTCCATTATCAGCTCCACTGTATCCAAGGAGTCCGCGCCCAAATCTTCCACAAAGGAAGCGCCATCCGTTACTTCCTCCGCGCTTACCATTAGTTGTTCGATGATCATCTTTTTTGCCTTCTCCGCGATATCGCTCATCTCAGGTTACACCTCCTGTTATGTTTCGCTGTGTCACGGGTACAATCCCCCATTGACATCAATAACTTGACCAGTTATATATGAAGATCGCTCAGAAAGCAAGAACGCCACAACGGAGGCAATCTCTTCAGGGGTTCCTTCTCTGCGAAGAGGAATGCGAGAAAGATAATCCTTGCGAGCTTCGTCGTCCAAGCCTGCGGTCATAGCCGTACTGATAAACCCAGGCGAAACAAGATTAACTCTAATTCCATGACCTGCCATTTCCTTAGCCACACTCCTGCTCAGACCAATAAGTCCAGCTTTTGACGCGGCATAGTTTGCCTGGCCGGCATTCCCTGTTTCACCAATTACTGAGGCAATACTGACGATTGCTCCGCTGTTGTTCTTGAGCATGTAACGCAAACAAGCGTGCATGCAATTGTAGGCCCCCTTCAGGTTAACATCGATTACCTTGTCCCATTCTTCTTCACGCATGCGCAGGATTAGCCTATCACGGGTGATCCCAGCATTGTTAACGAGGAAGTCAATTCGCCCATGCTTCTCGTAGATCGACTTCATTACCTGCTGTACCTGAGCGAACTGACTAACATCCGCGGGCAGAAACTCACAGCCCTCAAGCTCTTCTTCTATAACTGCTCCAGCTTGCTTGTCACAGTCAACAACCTCGACCAGGCATCCTGAATTATGTAATAAGGTGGCGATTGCTCGTCCGATTCCCTTTGTTCCTCCGGTTACAACTGCGATCCGTCCGTCAAATTCGCCCATGTAGCGCCTCCTCGAAGCTCAAGAACTTGATCTGTGAGGTGATCTGCCGTCCAAGGCTAGGCAGCACTCCACTGGTTCCTGCTTCCACGCTGTAGGATACCCCTTCCCTGGTCATGCTGTTTATCACATCTACCCAGCGTACACAAGAAGTAATCTGTGTCAACAACAGTTTCTTTAACCGTACACTATCACATTCAGGATCTCCACTTACGCTAGATATCATGGGGATCAAGGGAGTGGCAAAGGACAGTTTGGCGATTGTTGGGGCAAGTTTCTTCTCTGCTTCAACAGCTGCCGATGAGTGAAATGCGCCGGAGACGCGTAAGGGAATCGCCCGCCCGCCCATCTGTTCTACCAGTCTTGTTGCTTGTTTAAGTGCTGTTTTTCCCCCTGAGATTACCGCTTGCTCTGGCGTATTGTAGTTCGCAATTACCACGTCGCCATGGACAGATTGGCAGATTGAGCGCACGTCTACAATTGGGAGCTTGAGGACAGCCACCATTCCTCCCTTGATGGCGGCCATCAATCGCGCACGCTCAATTACGGTGCACAGAGCATCTTTGGCTGTGAGAACGCCCGCACTGACAAGCGCAGCATATTCGCCCAGGCTGTGTCCAGCAACGATCGCGGGCGTCATGCCTCTATCTCTTAGTTTCTCGTCGCGTATCAGGCTGTCAATCAGGATCATTGGCTGAGCGTATTGTGTTTGGG
>JAUVYF010000014.1 GCA_030603215.1 Candidatus Bipolaricaulota bacterium | reverse complement strand
AGGCAAAAGCACTTCGTGAAGAGGTCTTTGTGGAGGCATCTACGGCCGTCGGTTCAAGTAGAGCAAGGATCATGTTTAGACACATCCTTCCCAATTGCTTCTCAGTAATTACGGTCAAGATGTCCATGGATATGGGTATGGCCATTCTCAGCGCCGCAGGATTGGGATTTATTGGAATAGGTGCCCAGCCTCCCAGTCCGGAATGGGGAGCAATGATAAGTGGGGGCAGGTGGTATCTCCCGACATGGTGGTGGTACGCTGTGTTCCCTGGCTTGGCCATTTGGCTTACGGTATTAGGCTTTAACTTATTGGGGGATGGCTTAAGAGATGTTTTGGATCCCAAGCAAAGGGGACGCTACTAGACGCTACTAGTAGTAACTCAAGAAGCCGTGCGTGCATTTCAATCCTAAGCTATAAGGAGGCAACGTGAATCCAACAAGAATAGGGACTGTTACCATTGGTCAAACACCCAGGGATGATGTACTCGTTGAAATAAAGTCACTTATTTCCAGCAATATTGAGATCGTTGAGAAAGGGGCGTTGGATAGACTTACTGTTGAAGAGATTGCGGACTTGAGACCAGCAGAAGATGATGAGACCCTCGTAACCCGGATGTCAGATGGGACCGAGTTGACAGTGGGTAGAGATCATATCCTGCCCAGGATGCAAGATGCGATCTCTGAGCTTGACAGGGATAAAGATGTAGCGTTGATTACACTCCTTTGCTCGGGGGAGTTCCCAGCGTTTGAGTGTAGCAAGCCACTTGTTACGCCATTTAGACTTTTCTGCGGGGCTCTCTCCTCCATATCTATCGAAGGAAGTTTGGGAATGATACTCCCCTCAAGGGAACAAGTAAAGACTACAGTAGAAACCTTTGAGAGATTGGGCTGTAAGGTGCGTGGAGCAGGGGCCTCTCCGTATGGAAGAGAAGAAGAAATAGTGAAGGTTGCCAAGGAGCTGAAAGGTGGGGTCGATCTAGTGTTCATGAATTGCTTTGGTTACAGTCTAGAAATGAAGCGCATCGTAAGACAGATTACAGGAAAGCCGGTTATTCTTGCTCGGTCTTTTCTGGCAAGAACATTAGACGAACTCTTGCGCTGATGCCATGAATAGATGTGCGCCATGCGTAGGTGGTTAAGGTTAAGGAAACCATTTCAATCTGGGGGGGTGGGTTGTGTTAGAACATGAGAGCGTTGTACAAGCTGCGTATGACAAAGGGCGAGACTATGAAGGAACAGCCACGGATTGCTGTCAATGCGTGATAGCTGCAATACAGGATGCGATCAATTGCAAGAATAATGACATACTGAGGGCAGGCAGTGCGCTTGCGGGTGGCTTGGCGTTCACTGGACAAGGAACGTGCGGCGCATTGGTGGGGGCGGTTATGGTCTTCGGGCAGCTCTATGGTAGAACACGAGAAGAGCTAGACAAAGACGCAACAAAGGAAATTGGAGAAATTGACTGGGTAAGCGCAGGCAAGGGCTGGGAGTTGGCTTACGAGCTATTTGAATGGTTCAGGGCTGAATATGGAAGTATTATCTGTTCGGATATCAAGAAGAAGCTATTTGGTCACAATAATGAAGAGTACATTAGACCAAACAGTCCGGCTCGTTACGCCTTGTCTAAGAAATCAGCAGGATACAAGCGAGGAATATGCCCAGAGGTTGTTGGAAAAGCCGCACAGTGGGCAACAGAGATTGTACTAAGAAAGGGTATTCCCGAGGGCTGTGCTAAACGATAATCCCCCGCGGAACAGCATGAATAACGTTCGACAGGGCGGAAAGGCCCGGCACACATCACGAACCTAAGAGGTGACAACGATATGGTCAACAATTCCCACAAAGCAAGAGAGCTTGAAAAAGCGGTCCGTTTAGACACATACCCACTGGCAGTGAAGTTGCTAAAATCGGAGAAGGACATTCCAGAAGCAGCGAAGCGTCCCGTAAGGGACTTTGGGTATCACCTTTCCTTGTGCCAGGTGTTCTCAATGTCTAGGCGAGAAGGTACTGCAATCGCTGTGTTAAAGGAAGATATGTGGTGTTTTGAACCGGTCTTGGCATTTGGCCTTGAGAAACCTCCGGTTCGTTTCTTGCAAGGGCACAACAGGTTCCCGCAGGATGTAGAGACACTGGAAGCTGGAGCCAATTACGCGCAGAACTCCCCGCGCCTGGAAACAGGTAAGTATATCGGAATCATGTCGGCACCGCTGGAAACTGCAGATTTCTATCCTGATGTGGTTATGATCTACTGTACATCGGCCCAGCTTACCCTGCTACTCCTTGGGATTGCCTACAAAGATGGATTTGACGTGACCTGTACGCTATCAGGACATGCCGCCTGTGTCTATTCGGTTGTGCCGGTACTACAGACGGGGAAATGTCAAGTGGCGGTGCCGTGCCGTGGGGATCGATATGCTGCTGGGGCACAGGATAGTGAGTTGATATTCTCCGTTCCATACGAGCGCCTAGATGATCTGGTGGATGGTCTGAAAGCAATTGCGAAAGCGGGTACCAGCCTTCCTGGGCGTGTTGTGATGCAGCCCGAGTATCAATTGCCTGACAGCTACGTAGATCTGGGAAGGGAAATAGGAATGGATCAGCTTGGCAACTGAGAGCTACATCATAGAAATGCTGCAATTTCTGTGCCGGTCAAAGATAGGAAACAGCTGATATGGGAGAAGGAATGATAATGGAGTTGGTTGATGACATTGCTGTTGATGATCTTGTTCGAGGGGCAACCTTTTTGGGCACGGGTGGAGGAGGATCTCCGGCACAAGGAAGAATGCTGTTAACAAGTGAGCTTGCAAGCGGACATAGATGCGGGTGGGTCGACAGGGAACGCATTGGGGATGATGCATGGACAGTCTGTGCTACATTCATGGGCAACAGAGCCCCGCTAGCACCTGAAGAAGAACGCAAGAGAGAGGAGCTTGGTTTGAGTGAGCCTCTGTTCGCCAATAACCTTGTAGGTGCAGTTCATCAACTTGAGAACTACCTTGGGATTAGTGCCCAAGCGATTGTGGCTTCAGAACTTGGTGGATCAAATACCCCCGGTGCATTAGCCACCGGAGCACACCTAGGTATCCCAGTTGTAGATGGAGATTATGCAGGACGGGCTCTGCCCGAGATCGCTCAGATGACTCCCTGTCTCCTCGGAGAGAATATACTGCCGGTGGCAGCCGTGGATAAGTGGGGAAATACTGCCATTATCAAGGAAGCGACAAGTTATCAGCTTACAGAAAGGATGGGCAAGATGCTTGCTATGGCATCGTTTGGCAACACAGGCCTTGCCTTTGCCCTGCGTGGTTCTGTGATGAAAAGCGCAATCATTCCAGGGAGCCTGAGTCGGTGCTACGCGATTGGCAGGGGGATTCGCGAAGCAGGCGAGCAGAGCAAGCGTACAGTGGAAGCAATTACTAGCCTGTGCAAGGGGTGGTTGCTTTATGAAGGGGAAGTTATCCGGAAGGAATGGAAGGTCTTGGATGGCTGTTACACTGGGACACATTCTGTAAAGGGTACCGGCAATTTTGCCGGCAGCCTCCTTAGAATCTGGTTCAAGAATGAGAACCATCTTACCTGGTTGGATAACAAGCCATATGTTGCCAGTCCCGATCTGGTAAGTCAGATAGATTTGCAGAGCTATGAGCCCGTCCCTAATCACGAACTAAGGAAGGGGCAGATGATTGCTGTCATTGGAATCAGGGCCCACGAATTATATCGAAGCCCAAAGGGCATCAGTCTTACAGGACCACGACACTACGATTCTGATTTCAACTATGTTCCCATAGAAGATAGGTTGAGATCATAAGAGGCAAATTGGCCATTCGAGAACGGATTGGGCGACGCTGAAATAACATAAGAGAAGAGCGATGTCGCACGATAGTTGTGTAGGAGAGTCGATGGAGTGCCTCTCAACATCCTCCGGATTGTCGCAAATCCGATTCCTAGCTTCGCAAGGTTCGTTGAGCCGCAGCCACACCGCCGCCTAACTTACACTGATAACCACAGTCCAGCAATGCTGTTTCGATAGCTCCAATCGTGGCTAACAGATCGCCTGGGTTTGTCGCCCCCATGTGCCCAACACGAAAGTAACGATCCTTAATTTCGGGATGCAGTCCACCAGCTAGAATCGCGCCTGCTGCTTTAACCCTTGGTAGAAACTCTACCCCTGTAATTCCATCGGGGTAGTAAGGAGCTGTCAGAGTTGCCGCGGCGTGCGCTGGGTCAGTGGGCACTTGATCCAATCCCAATGCGTTGACAGCTGCTTTGCATGCTTTCCCAAGCCTGCAGTGTCGCAAGAAGCGGGTCTTCATCCCTTCTTTGAGGATTATTCCAAGGCTGACGTGAAGCGCGCAGATAAGATTCACGGCTGGGGTTCCAAAGTAGCTTGGTTTTCGTCCTTCGTAAGCCTCCATCACTGGCAGCCAATTAGCCCAATCCGCGTAGTAATTGGCAACTGGGCTCTTACGTTTTCTCCAGGTACTCAACGCCTTGGGACTGACAACCAACAGGGCGAGTCCAGGAGGAACTCCAATTGCTTTTTGGGAGGTTGTTAGGGCAACATCGATACCCCATTGTTCTTGGTAGAGCTGTTCAGCTCCCAAAGAGCAAACTCCATCAAGCACTGTGAGTACGTCATGTTTACAACCGAGTGCGCCCAATGCTTGTGCGTCTACACGAACGCCGGTAGAAGTATCTACATGCGTAATGGTCATCAGGTTGTAGCGTTGCGCATGCAGCGCGGCATCTACTTCTGACAAAGAAATCGTCTCACCGAGTGGAGCTCGGAGCACGGTAACCTCTACCCCGTATCGTTTCAGTAGTTCGGCGTAGCGGTCGCCAAACACTCCAGTGCTTAGCACTAACGCCTTGTCGCCAGGTTCAATAAGGTTGACAACGGCCATTTCCATAGCGAGCATTCCAGAGCCGGCTACCACGAATGGCTGGCCGGTGGGACAAAACCACACTTCCCTCATTCTTTCCAGCGCTTGCCCAAAGACTTCGATGAATTCGGGGGCAACGTGACTAGTAGTGGGCGCGCCTAGCGCTTGAAGCACATCCGGCTCAAACTCCACCGGTCCGGGAATCATCAGCAATGTACGGCCTTTCATAATACTCTCCTCATAAGTCGAATGTTCATCCCAACGCAGACAGTTCTGCCTCTTGCAGAATGCGTCTTAGATCCTCTTTGTTATCTTCTGATAGCGGAAGTAAAGGCGCTCGAGGCAGTCCTCCGTACATACCCAGCATTTCCATTGCTGCCTTTAGCGCTGGTACACCCCATCCTCGTGTGACAGCAGTATTTACGGGAAGCACCTTTTCTTGAAGCTGACGTGCCTCGTCAAGCTCGCCGTCCATGAAGTACTGTCTGATGGCTAGACACTTATCTGGCGCAATGTTTGCCAATGCCAACACACCTCCTATGGCGCCCATCAAAAGGGCGGGGAGAAGGAAGTTGGCCGAACCGGCTAGAAGTTGAAAGGAAAGAGGAGCGAGACGGTGAATCTCTCCCATCTTTGATATGATCCCTCCCGAATCCTTAATAGCGAGTATGTTCTCATGCTCTGCAATGGCAATGACAGTTGTGGCGTCTAGGTCAATTCCTGTGCAGGCAGGCATGTTGTAGATAATTACGGGAACAGGGGAAGCATCTGCCACCCTGTGGAAATGCTCAATCAATACCCCTGAGGTCATCTGCCCTTTGTAGTAGAATGGACTGACAACCAGTACTGCATCGGCCCCGATCTCTGCAGCTTGTATTGTCAACTCTATGGTCTGTAGTGTAGACTGGCACCCAGTTCCAGCGATCATCAACTTGTCCGCTGGAATAGCCGCTCGGGCTACCTCCAACACGCGCAACCGCTCTTGATCGTTCAGCAGCACCAGTTCCCCGTTTGACCCAAGCACAACATAGCCACGGAGCTGATACCTATTCCATATTCGCAAGTTCCTGGTGAGTGCCTTTGTAGCAACGTGGCCTTTAGCGTCGAACGGCGTCGGAATGGGAGGATAGATCCCTTCTAATCGAAGAGCATTGTTGCTCACTACGAGCCTCCTTTTCAGCTGTTGTAACTCGTGCGATATCTTAATCCCTGAGCCGATATTCTACAACTACACTGCTTCCATTACAGGCTTAGTGGTGTTTCCTTGTTCCATTTGTGTTGCCCAGTATTTGAGAGGAGCTACTCTTCCCACATTTCTCTTATTCTTTCAGCTATATCTCTGGTATTGCCCGCATCTGATCTTCTATCCAGTTCCGAGCCCTGTTCCAGATAAACCTCCTCCAGACTTTTCATTACATCGTCTGTGAAGAAGCGACAAGGCTGAGCATAGCTCGAGCTATCACTCATAGCATACCACCTGTGGTAATAGCGGAGAGGCCAGGAGATGTACAAGAAATCCCTAGCTCTTGTAAGCGCAACATATGTCAGCCTCAACTCCTCTTCGATTTCCTCTTCAGATCCTGTTGCCATGTCTGAAGGCAGAAAACCGTCAGCTGCGTGAATAAGGTAAACCACGTCCCACTCACAACCTTTAGCGGAATGTATGGTGGATAGCACCAACCAATCGTCCTCTCTATGAGGAGGGCCGGCTAGGTCACCTGTCGAGGTAGGTGGATCAAGCTGCAGGTCGACGAGAAAGTCTCTTCTTAGCCGGTAACCTGAGGCGATTTGTTCTAAACTAACAAGATCTCGGGAGCGAGCGCCTGGGTTTTCGTACAGCTTATGCAACAGAGGGTCGTAGAACCTCCTGATTCGTTCGATTTGAAGAGCAGGATTAACTGAGCCAGCATGCACAAGATCACTCACTGTCTCGGCAAAAGCGGCCATCTGTTTCCGAGCTGAGGGCCTTACTTTGAAAGTTCCAATGGACTCTGGGCTATTCCCATGCTCAACAACATGCCTTATGGCTTGGCTGGCGGTGCCAGGACCTATCCCGTCCATCAGCTGAAGTACTCTGAGCCAAGCCATCTCATCGCGTGGATTCTCAGCGAGCCGTAAGAAAGCAATCAAATCCTTCACATGTGAGGCTTCAAGGAAGCGCAATCCTCCATACTTATGATACGGGATATTCTTCCGTGTTAGCTCAAGCTCAAGAGAATCCGACAGGTGACCGGCACGAAATAGAACTGCCTGCTTATGCAGAGCTATTCCCTCTTCATAATGCCGTAAGATCTGCTGTATCACGTACTCATTCTGTTGAGTTTCATCCTTACAGGTCACTAGCTTGGGTCGCTCTCCTTCTTGCCGGTCCGACCAAAGATTCTTAGGATACCGTTCTTTTGCTCCGGCGATGACGAGGTTTGCGGTCTCTAGAACTGGTGCAATGGAACGGTAGTTCTGTTCGAGCTTCACGATGGAAGTCCCTGGGAATTCCTTTGGGAAATCAAGAATGTTTCTCACGGTTGCACCTCGAAAGCCGTAGATACTCTGCGCATCATCTCCCACCACCATTATGTTATTATTCCCGTGGCGCATACCCAGTAGAATCTGTGCTTGAAGCTTATTTGTGTCTTGATACTCATCAACCAGAATGTGGTCGAATCTCTTGCTGAGGCGACTGGCGAGCTTTTCATCGGAAACTAGCTGGACCCAGTACAACAAGAGATCGTCGTAGTCCAACACATTCCGTTCTTGCTTGCGTGAAACGTATTGCTTGAACAGAGGTCGCAGCTCTTCCTCCCACATCGCGCACCACGGAAAGTAGCGTTCTAGCACATCCTTCAGTCGCAGCGATCCGTTCACACACCTCGAGTAGATGGCAAGGCAGGTACGTTTACGAGGAAACCTCTTTTCACGGTTATGAAGTCCCTTCTCATGGCGGATCAAGCCCATCAAGTCCTCCGCATCTCCTCGATCTAGAATAGTGAAGTCCCTGCTGAGTCCCGCTGCTTTTGCGTAGATCCTCAGGAGTCTGTTGGCTGTGGCATGAAACGTGCCGCCCCAAACACGCACAGTTGCTGGAGAACCACGCTGTGCGATGTGTGCAGCGCGTCTCAACATCTCCTGTGCGGCGCGCCTTGTGAAGGTAAGAAGGAGTATCTTTCCTGGATTAACTCCTTGAGCAATAAGATAGGCCACTCTGTATGCCAGTGTCTTGGTCTTCCCTGTTCCGGCGCCGGCAACAACAAGGAGTGGACCATCCCCATATGTGACCGCGGTTTGTTGCTGGGGATTTAGGTCTTCAAGCCAGGAGAGGTTGGCTGCCTTTTTGTTCATGTCTGTAACTTTAGTCGATCCACGTTCCCGAAACCAACAGGACCAAGTGAGGAAGATAGTGAGGTTAGGGAGGGTGATTCAAGGTGGATCATAAAGATGGCAATGGATACCTAGCACGAGGTATCATTTGCTATCCAGAATAGTCTACTGCCGGGAGGAGGAGTGGCAAGACTCACCGTAAAGACAATAGATCAGCTGCTAGATGGAATTGTGTTGCAGCGATCAGTACAACTTGACTTCAGTAGTGTCGAGTTTGTCGATCCATATGCGCTCTTGCTCCTCGACCTAGCTGTTCGATATCGCCTCGCAAGACAATTGCCACTTCGCGTTCAATGGCCCCAAAGCCACTACGTGTGCGGATGGATGGATGATATGGGTTTCGCCAACGAGGTTCGATCTTTTCGCGGATTTCCACGGGAGCCACACTTGCTGACATCGAGCGCCTTGCAACCGATCGCTCACATCGGCAAGGAAGAGGATGTATCTCGTCTAGCCCGTGCTTTCGATCTGCGTCTTTCGAAGCGATATCCGTTAACGAACGAGTCGCGAAACGCTTTGGTGAAAGTCATGCTCGAGCTCTTCCAGAATATTCCTCAGCACAGTAATGCGACAGGAAAAGTGGAAGATCCACATGGTCTTGCCGCAATGCAGGACTACACAGATTCGATCTTCCTAGCTGTGGCAGACATGGGGATTGGACTACGAGGAAGCTTGTCATTGAGAGATAAACTTGCCGGAATTAGTGACAAAGGCGCACTCAAGAAAATTGTGTTTGAAGGGATGAGTCGTTTCGTAGACCCTGGACATGGTGGGGAGTTGCGGCGAATTGCTCAGCTAGTACGAAAGTGGGATGGGCTCCTCGTAATCCGAAGTGGAGAGGCGCTTGTGTACATGGATGTGGAGCAAGGTGATGTGTACGACGTACCCTTCTTTCCAGGAGTACAGATTGCTGTGCGCCTCCCACGCCATGTATTTGGTATTGAGGCGCCGCCGGTTGACAATTGATCGTCTACCGGGTTCAATGAACAGAATGGATAAACATACGTTTCGCCTGGCTTCCTTCGGGGTAAGAGTGGGGACGCGTTTGGAGGGAAAGATAGCACGGGAGAAACTCCTGACCGCATTAGAAACCCTTTCCGAGCCAGGTCGTCTGACGATCTCTTTAGATGGTATTGAGGTTCTCAGTGGCTCGTTCGCAGACGAGGCAATCGCTCTGTCCTATGCTCGCCTTATCACGGGAGAGTATGGGGATCGCTACATGATCGTTCGTTCGCCAGTGCTTGAGATCACAGAAGATCTATCTAACAAGCTTGAGCGTAGACGGATGGCGATGCTTTGCTCGTCTAATGATGGTTGGGATGTTCTTGGCCTTCTCGGCACACAGATAAAAGAGACGCTGGCATTGGTGATCGATCGCCGGGAAACAACGGCCAAAGAGCTTGCCAGTTTGCTAGGCATTCGACATAATGCTTGCCTTCGCCGTGTGGGGCGTCTTGCCGAACTGCGGCTCATCCGGCGCGAGGAGGTTGGTTTAGCTGGTCCGTATCACAGTTACCGCTTTTTCTCCATTCTAAACCCTTGACGATCGTTGGTGCCGGTGGTACACTGAACACGGTGAACCATTATGTATCAGCGAATATGTGAGCCAGTCGATGCGTATGTCCTTTATAAGCGTGGCGCGGTACATCCCATCATTTGTGCTTTTCGATGGAGAAATCGCCGTTTTGACATTACCTCAACTGACCTCATTCACCCCGAGAGAGAAGGGCAAGCCCTATTTCTTTGTTACGCGGTGAGCTCCGGCAAAAACCAGTTCCGGCTTCGCCTCAATATAAATCGTTGTCTATGGATTCTCGATTCAATCGATGTGGAGGAATAGATGGCGCGTATTATCATGCATCTCGACATGGATTCTTACTTCGCTTCGGTAGAGCAACAGGCAACATTATCGCTGCGAGGAAGCCCAATTGGAGTAACGGGTAGACCTCACGAGCGCTCTATTATTGTCGCCGCGTCCCGTGAGGCAAAACGCTACGGGGTAAAATCGGGAATGACAAACTGGGAAGCGCGACGCCTTTGCCGATCTTTGATACTTGTCTCTGGAAAGGCAGAGCGTTACATTGCGATAACCAAGCGTTTTCTTTCTATTCTTAAACGTTACACTCCATTACTTGAAGTGTTCAGCATCGATGAGGTATTCATGGATGTAACGCAGGAAGCCGCTCGTTATGGCGGCCCTGTTTGCATGGCTCGCTTAATCAAGGACCAGTTCTACGAGGCGCTCGGACAATATATCACGTGCACTATAGGGATCGCTTCCAACAAAACATTTGCCAAACTCATCGCCAGCCGTTACAAACCTGATGGAATTGGAGAACTGCGAGATGAAGAGATTCCATCGCTTCTAGAGGAGACCCCAGTTAGTGAAGTGTGTGGTATTGGTAGACGGATTGAGACACGGCTTACAAAGGTAGGCATCCATACTCTAGGAGATCTTGGACGCGCACCAGATCGGTACCTGAAACAGGAATTTGGCGTCTATGGCCTCTTCCTCAAAGCGATTGGGCAAGGGAGAGATCCCACCCCTGTAGTTTCATACACTACAGCTGCTTCTGTTAAATCTGTGGGGCACTCTAAATCCCTTCCTCTCCGGCTGCGATCGTATGATCTTGCCTTTCTTGTGTTACGAAGCCTATGTGATAAGGTAGGAAGACGGATGCGCAAACTTGGCTACGTAGGCCGAACAGTGCATTTTGGCTTTCGTCTTGGTTCGATTGGGCCGCATTATGGCAAGCAGATTACCTTACCTTTCTCTACCGATGATGGCGAGACCATTTACAATGCGTGCCTTGTTACCCGCCAGAAGATGGCGATTCACCCTCCTTCTATTTCCCAGGTGAGCGTTTCGGTGCGTAATCTTACTGAAAAACGGTGTCTTCCCGCTTGCTTGTTAGAAGAGGACCAACGGAGGGAACGATTGAACAACGTGACCGATCGGATACGTGACCGCTTCGGAGAGAGAGCGATCATCACTGGAGAGACCCTCCTTTTCAAGGCCATTCCGGAACACGTCGGCGGATTCTCCCAAGGGGAGGAGTGGGAATTCTGACAGTTGTTAGCTCGCCCCAATGTGTACTAGGATAGATGTATGGCAGCAAGAATTTATGTTGGCACCTCAGGCTATAGTTTCAAGGACTGGATTGGTACGGTTTATCCCATAGGGATGAACTCAAGGGACTTCCTTTCTCGCTATGCCAAGATGTTTGACACGGTAGAGATCAATTCCACCTACTACCGAGTCCCTGCACCATCCATGTTTTCGAACATGCTAAAGAAGGTTCCCGAGGATTTTACATTTGTCGTGAAACTTCCCAAGGAGATGACCCACCAGAGAGAGAAATGGAACACCGTTGTTCGGCCATTCCTTGAAGGCGTCGCGCCGCTTATTGAGGCCAGACAGTTGGGAGGTTTCCTTGCCCAGTTTCCCTACTCGTTCAAGTCCAACTCACAGACACTTGATTATCTTAAGCATGTTGCAGATGTACTCGTTCAGTATGACGTTCCCATCAACATTGAGTTCCGGCACAACAGCTGGTATGACAAGCGCATCTACGGTGCACTGAAAGACGCTGGATTGGGCTTCGTCAATGTAGATCTACCCTCTTTGTCGGCCCTTCCTGAAGCGAGCAACATTATAACTTCTGATGTTGCCTACTATCGACTTCATGGTCGAAACGCAAAGATGTGGTGGGATCATCCCACCCCCAGTCACCGCTACGACTACCTGTACAATGACAAGCAGCTAGAGGAGTGGGCAAAGAGGATCGACAATGCCGCAACAACGGCCCGCAAATGCTACATCTTCAACAACAATTGCCATCTGGGGCAAAGTGTGGTGAATGCGCTTTATCTACATCAACGCTTCAATCTCCCAAAACCAACCCTTCCACCAGGCCTTGCCCCCGAGATGTTCGAACCCTCGATAGGAGAACTCATCACTCAGATCAAGCGCGGAATTGAAGCTGTGCGCATTCAAGTTGTTAAGGCTCATGGTGGAATGTATAATGGATGAGTAGTATAATAGGGTTATAATTAATATGATCTAGGTGATATAACGTGCCTATCATAAAGGATATGATAGTATGAATCAAATAACGGAGCCTATGGTGGTACGAGAAGATAGCCCTCTTTACGGACACAAACTGCAGATCAATCATAGAAGGACATGTAATTGCGGGCCCACGCACATTAACTGTATGACGGCCAAGGAATGGCTAAGAAGTCAATTGGGTGTTTGGCAGTTTACCTATGAGTCCAGGGACGTGCGTGACAAGAAAGTCCATCCGGCCACTTTTCCGATATCCCTTGCTAAGAAAGTCATCGAATTGTTTACGCATGAAGGAGAATTGGTCTTGGATCCCTTTGTTGGCAGCGGAACAACGCTTGTTGCTGCAAGCGATTTGAGCAGGAATGCTATTGGATTTGACCTGCAACAGAGATATATTGAGCTTTGCGAAAAAAGGTTGAGAGAACAGATCAGTCTTTTCAGTAAAACCAGGCAAATTGCTATTCAGGATGATGCCCACAATATCCACAAATACTTAGAGCCTGAGACTGTTAGCCTTATATGGACTTCTCCGCCTTATGCAAATCTGTTGAATAGAAAAAGAAAGAATAAGTCGAGACGTGATAGGAATAATGAACAACTGGGGACAATTGAACAATATTCGCAAGATCCTCGTGATCTTGGCACAATGGCACTTGACAAATATGCCACGACAATGGGAGATATCTATGAATCACTGTTGACATTGCTCAAGCCAAAAGGTCATTGTGTTATCAATGTGCCTGATATGTGGTGGAAAAATCAACGAATCACCATACACGTATCTCTAATAGAGGAGCTGCGAAAACGAGGATACGAACTAAGAAATACAATTATCTGGGATAGAACCAATATAGTAAACAGGATTGGAATATTTGGTTGGCCAAGCAACTACATTACAATGGGTGTAACTTTCGAGTATCTACTGGATTTTTGGAGACCGCCTAAGGAATGAAACTATACACGAAAGATCAACTTATTCAGGCTATTTCGAAGATATACGACCAAGGATGGCATGAGAGCGTAAAGAAAACTCGTGATACTCGGAATGACGGCGCTGTGGGTAATACGCTGGAATCTCTCCTAGGTATCCAGGAAAACAATCTACCGATACCTAACGCGCGAGAATGGGAACTCAAAGGTCAAAGAGCTCACAGCAGTTCTCTTGTTACTCTCAAGCATATAGAACCGTCCCCAAGAGCTGCGAAAATTGTCCCACATTTGCTTCTTGTCCATTATGGTTGGAAGCACAAGAAAAGTGGCATACAATATCCTGATACTGAAATGAGTTTTAGATCAACTACCAGCTCAGTGAAGTGTACCAGCAGAGGGTTTCGAATAGTTATTGATCGAGCGCAGAAAAAACTACGATTGCTTTTTGATGCTTCTAAAGTTGACACATCAAATGAAGAAATATCAGTTTGGTTGCGATCCATAGAAGATAGAGTCGGCCTAGGTCCCCTGAAGCCAGAGCCATATTGGGGCTTTGATGATCTGAAATATAAAATCGGCTCAAAGATAATGAATTGCTTCTATGTTACAGCTGATTGCAAGGTTGAGAACAAGAGAGAATTCTTCAAATATGAGAAGCTATTGCTCTTGTCTGGTTTCTCGTTTGAGAGATTCTTGAATTGCCTAGAGAATGGTTGGATTTTGGTCGACTTTGATGCGCGCACAGGACACAATCACGGAACAAAATTCCGCATAAAACAAGGCCACTGGTCTGACCTATATTCATTAGTCAAACAAGTCATTTGAATTGTCGGATCTGTGTGGCACTAGATTCGAACATGAGTTTGTGGTCGTCATCCTATGGACCCATGGTGAACCTGCCTTAACGTTGGTTGCATGTATGTTGCTGTTGTGAATCACCACCAAGAACCGCAGGTGGTGTGTCTTGCAAGAGTTAGATGTAAGAATAGGCTCAAGCAGCGGCTCTAACAACACGTGCAAGCACGGATAGAGCGGTATCAATATCTTCCTGGCTTACATCAAGGTGTGTGACCATGCGCATCTGGTTCGGATCGCTCCCGAGGGGATTTGCCAGTACACCCTGGGCTCGCAGTCGCTTTGACAATTCAGCCGCGTTGAGCGTGGGGTCTCCAACAGCAGAACCGTTGACCGTGAAATAGACCATGTTTGTCTGAACGGATGGCTCATTGCGATCGTCTGCCTTACAGGCAAGCCCAGGAATAGTCTTGATGCCAGCAACAAGTCGAGATGCATTTGCGTGATCGATTTCCAACCGCTCAATGTTATGCTCGAAAGCATAGATGCCGGCAGCGGCAATTATCCCTGCCTGGCGCATTCCTCCACCAACCATCTTTCTCATTCGTTTGGCCTTGGCAATAAACTTTTGTGTACCGCACAAGATGGAACCTACGGGTGCTCCTAATCCCTTAGATAGACAGAGCATGACCGAGTCAGCGCTACGGGTAAGGATCGATGGAGAAACACTGAGATATATGGCTGCATTTAGCAGTCGTGCTCCATCAAGGTGAACGGATATTCCATGACTGTGAGCAAGTTCACCCACAGCGTCACAGTAATCCGGCGAAAGGACGCTTCCGCCACAGCGGTTGTGTGTGTTCTCTAAGCAGATTAGGCGGGTGTGAGGGACATGAACGTTATTCGGTCTGATTGCTCGTTCGATTGCGGAGATAGGAATGGTTCCATCGGGTCTGTTGGTAAGAATATGAGGATGCATTCCGGCTAGTCCCGCAGCAGCTCCTCCTTCGTACAAGAAGGTATGGGCTAGATCCCCTAGAATCATCTCGTCGCCACGGCCCCCATGGGTTAGAATGGCCACGATGTTTCCCATTGTTCCACTGGGTACGAATAAGCAAGCTTCTTTTTCCAGTAGCTCCGCGGCGATCCGTTGCAGGCGATTGACAGTAGGGTCTTCATCATAGACATCGTCTCCCACTTTGGCCTGCGCCATTGCCTTTCGCATTCCTGGCGTTGGTTTTGTTACGGTATCGCTGCGGAAATCAAGAAATTCCATTCTTCCTCCTTGTGATAGATTCAGCTACTCCATCCGTTTTGTCCAATAAGTGGCACAAACTGGCAACCCCCAAGATCATGTCTCTTGACCTTAGACCCGATTTTCTTGACACATAAGAGCTTCTGCAATGATCTTCCCCCGACTGGTGCAACAAGGATTCCATTCTCATCAAGTTGGGCGGATAAAGTCTCTGGAAGTTGGGGAAGGCTCCCAGTAGCGATTATGCAATTGTACGGCGCTTTATCAGGAAGCCCAAGCGTTCCGTCGCCGATCACGAAGCGAATATTGTTGTAGCCAAGCGCCTGCAGGTTTTTCTCGGCCATGTGCGAAAGTGAACGTAGGCGTTCGATGGTGAACACGCTATCAGCAAGGCTAGCAAGGATAGCGGTTTGATAACCCGAACCGGTGCCAATTTCGAGTACTTTTTCATCTCCCTTGAGACAAAGGGCTTCTGTCATCAAAGCAACAATATATGGTTGAGAAATCGTTTGTCCCTCATCGAGTGGTAGCGCGCGGTCATCGTACGCGATTTTCTGTAGGTGGCGCGGTACAAATAGATGACGAGGGATACATTGCATTACTTTCAAGAGGCGTTGATTACTGATTCCACGCGAACGAATCTGGGATGACACCATATTGTGCCGCAAGCTACAAAATGGATCATCCTTAACATCATGGTGGTTCATTCCGGTGACTGTAATGTAGTCCTGTTACAGGTGCGGCTCAAGTGGGAAAAGAGAGTTTCGCTTGTCGGCCAGAGAAACAGTCCTTGGCGGGTCTTCACGTTCAGTAAGGTTCCTATCACTTTGCTTTTCCTTGAATTACGAGTCCAAACAGCAAGGAAGAAGGAGACTCATTGGGGAATGAGTACTATTCCCGCATTGATCCTGAGATCGGCTCTTCCTGAAAGTAGTCAGCTATGATTTCCTTTGCGCGAGCGAGGTCGCGGAGGCGAACCTTAATCTGTACCTCCGCCAGCCCGTTGATCGCCATTGGCAGAACTGAAGGCGGAACTTGGGTAACAAGATTTGATGGAATCCGGAAATCTTCGAGTAGTCCTTGAATTAGTTTTGCTTGTGCCTCGGCCCATACTTTGTGACACAAGACAAGGTCTTCGGATTCGTCTTGCTGCCGCCGATCGAGCAGATAGTGAACAATGGTAATGCACTGGCTTGTATGCAACCACTGGCTGCCCAGGGAAATGCGAGGAAGGGCGCCTAGTGCTTTTTCATCATCTGCGCTAAAGTCCAAATGATCAGACAGAATGAAGGCTGGGTTTGAGGGGATAGAGAAGGAGTCAATCGGTATTCCCTGCTTATGTAGGATGACTGGATGGGCCTGCAGTTGCCAAAGCCGATCAAGGATGGATGGAAGGCTTGTTTGGGAAATGAAGATTCCCGGTGTGCTTCTTGCTTCTTCTTCACCAAGTTTCTCCAGCGCATGCTTGAGTAAGGCAGCAGTTGATCGCTCGTCTGGATTAAGGTGACGCAGCTGCTCTCCTACCAGTCGAATCTGTACCTGGTTTTGCAGGAGCAGCGTTACTTCGACGTCGCGGCGCAGATCATGTGAAAGGAAAAAGGATGCCCCAATAGCCCGGCAAAGCACATCTAACCTTCCTGCTCCTCCTGGAAGATCGCTCAGGTTGAACTCCGGACTAATTGCCGCCTTGTGTGCCAGAATAACGAATCGCCGCATAGTGACCTGAGTTTACGGCAATAGGGGTGTGTTGGCAAGCAACGTTTGAAGGACATAGCGGAGAAAAATGCTCTTAGAGGTTTTGTTGATCCTTGGCTCTTCCTGTGCTACCATAGATGCTCGTCCGAGGTGATAGATATGTATATGATCATCGTTGGGGCAGGAACCATCGGAGCCCGTCTGATTGATATCGCCACTAAGGAAAAGAACAATGTAGTGGTTATTGAGGAGAATGTCGAGCGAGCCAAGGAGATAAGCAACAAATATGATGTGACCGTTCTAAATAGGGATGCCACATCGGCCGAAAGCTTGCGAGAGGCAGGATCGGATCGAACCAACGTGCTGATTACCACAACAAGCGATGACGCAGTAAACTTGATGGTCGTGTCTATTGCTAATCGATTAGAGATTCCATCTATTGTTTCAGTGGTCAATGAGAAGGATCATGCGGAGTTCTTCCGCAAACTGGGTGCAAATGTAATGGAGAACCCAGAAGATGTGGTGGCAAACCATCTTTACACTGCAGTCAAACGTCCCCAGGTAGATGACTTTGCGATTCTCTCAAACGGAGCTCAAGTATTTCGTATGATGGTCAAGGAAGAAGGTCCACTTGTAGGGAAGAGCACATCTGAGATACGAAAACAAGAGATCATCCCTTCGTCCGTTCTTATTGTTGCGATTGAGCGTGGAGGCAATGTGCAAATCGCCGAGGGTGAAACAGTGATCGAGTCAGAAGATCTTCTCACTTTCTACTCTGTGCAACGTGTCACGGATGAGTTGATCGAGAAAGTTACCGGATGAGGATTCCCCTATTCAGTGCGACTGAAGATCTCCGTATCGTTCTTCGCGGTCTTGGCCTCCTTGTTCCTGTTGTTGGAGTCATGGCTGTGGTGTCGCTGGCCGTCCCGGTTGCGTTCAATGAGCATTACGCTCTTGCTCCCCTTGCCATAACTGCGGGCGTATCCTTTCTTGTTGGCTTGTGCTTGTACTTACCTTTTCGCGCCGCTGGTGAAGCTAAGCTCAGGCATGGGATGATAATTGCAGCAGCCGGTTGGCTCCTTGTCGCGACAATAGGCTCGCTTCCGTTCATCCTTACTGTATTGTTCGCGCAGCGCAGTGGGATTGGCTCTGAGACCCTTTTCTACTTCAGGGATCCGTTGAGCGCTTTCTTCGAGTCAGTCTCGGGGTACACAGGAACTGGGCTGACCATGGCCTCACAACCTAATCTATTACCCAAGACACTTCAGTGGTGGAGAAGTTTCATTGAATGGGTCGGTGGGATGGGTGTAATCGTTTTGATGTTAACGATTATTGTTGGTCCGCGCCCGGGGTCGGGTACTCACAGTTTGTACTACGCTGAAGCACACGGCGAAAAAATCCATCCAAGCATTGTGTCCACGTTGCGCACAATGTGGTGGATCTTTGCATTATATACGTTTATCAGTGTAGTCGTTCTATGGGGAGCCGGGATGCCAATTTGGGAGGCAATTAATCATGCTATGACCGGGATATCGACCGGTGGATTCACTGTAACTGCAAATAGCATTGCTTCCTATAACAACGTTGCCATTGAGCTGGTACTGTTGCCAATTATGTTCTTCGGGGCGATCAGTTTTGCTGTGCATTACCAGCTCATGAGAGGGAAAGGGATGATCCTATGGCGCGATTTCCAGACACGATGCCTTTTCCTATTCCTCGCCGGAGGCGTTGTCTTCTTGGTGTTGGAGAATATGGGATCATTGGGGCTTCTTAGTTCACTGCGCTATTCAGGCTTCCAATTCATTTCAGCAATAACATGCACTGGGTTTCAGACAGCAAGTATGGGGGGCTGGAGTGACACAGCAAAAGTCCTTCTTGCTGCCGCGATGTTCCTTGGCGGGGCAGCTGGATCAACTGCTGGTGGAGTTAAGATAATTCGCGCATTGGTCTTGATTAAGGGGGCACAGTGGCGATTCCGTAAGATACTTTCCCCGAGTGACGCGATTGTTCCGTTTAAGGTTGGGGCGACTACACTCGATCAAAGCGAGATTGCGGACCAACTAGAAAATGCTACTATGATTACGCTGCTATGGCTTGTGTTCCTGGTAGTGGGAGTGATTGTGATCTTGCAGACGTCTCCCGCGCATTTTACTCTTTCCGATGCGCTGTTCGAAGTAGCAAGTGCCCAAGGTAACGTTGGGTTATCGATTGGAATTACCGGGCCCGGGATGTCAATGTTAGGCAAGTTGGCGCTATGTTTTAACATGTGGATCGGAAGGCTGGAGATAATCCCTGTTCTATTGCTTGTTCGTTTCCTGATACTTAGAGGGCAGCGAACAAGCTTCTAACTCTACTCGTGATATTTGACGAGTAGCCCTACAATATCCTCAAGAAAGCCATCATCTCGGTTTGCAGGGGCATTCGGCCCGTCACTGTTGACTTCTCTTATCACCTGATTGGCCTTCTGAAACGGAACGACAATCTCGCGATTCGTTTTCAAGAGAATGGTGAAAGAATAGTGCTATTCTTCCCTGCATTTCGCCCCTCTATTGGGTATGATTTGCCGGTCGATGTTCCAGGATCATTCCTGGCACCATACACACAGGAGACCAAGAGGAGATATGAATATGGATTTAGAAGAAGAAGTTCGCAAACTACTCAGGCGATCGGTTGTTGTCAATAACCCAACAAGAAAGAACATGATTGAGGAGGCGGTTCGTAATAAGGAGGCAATGATTGCGGCCTGCGGAGCACTTGCATGCTGGACACCAATCGAGTCGACCGGCAGGAGTCCCAAGGATACCCTTATTGTCAAGCGAAGCGGAAGCGAAGGAAGTATCGATTGGGATTCGCCGAACAACATCCCCATTGATGAAGAAACACTTGACATGGTGTTGGAGGACGCACTTGCCTCTCTTGAGAGGAAGGAGAAGATCTATGCTACGGACCGTGTTCTCGGAGCAGATTCCTCTTATGCCTTACCGGTAAGAACGATTACTGATCAGGCCCTTACTGTGCTATTTACGGACAATATGTTCCGTCCTGTTCCTGAGGATGTCTCGCGAAGCGTCTTCTTCAATCGTCCGTTTACCATTGTTGTGCTTCCCTATGATAAGCTTGATCCGCTGCGCTACGATGGCCGGTTGCGAATCGATCCACGAATTAATGGAACTTCGACGATGGTGATTGCGATGGATTTTGATCGCCGAATCGGGATTGTGTATGGTTCCGCCTATGGCGGCTCAGTGAAGAAGCTAATGTTCACAGTGATGAACTACCTGTTACCGGCTGAAGGTATTCTTCCCCTCCATTGCTCTGCAAACGAAGGGAAGGATGGTGACATAGCGCTGCTCCTGGGGCTTTCTGGTACGGGGAAGACGACGCTATCCGCTGATCCGCGACGCGCTCTTCTTGGTGACGACGAACATGGTTGGAGTGAAGAAGGAATAGCCAACTTTGAGAACGGCTGCTACGCGAAGCTAATTGATCTTGACCCAGACAAAGAGCCAGAGATTCACAAAGCCGTTATGCACAACGATGATTACCGTGAGCATGGAGCGATTATAGAGAATGCAATGGTCTATCCTAATGGCACTTTTGATCTGCATGATGATCGCTTTACCCCGAACTCACGCGCATCATACCCACTGAGGTACCTCTCCAATGTCAAGCGGTCATCTAAGGGATCATCCCCGAAGACAATCCTTTTTCTCACCGCCGATGCTAATGGCGTTCTTCCTCCTATCTCCAAGCTTTCTCGACAACAGGCGATGCTCTGGTTCTTGATGGGATATACGAGCAAACTCGCTGGCACAGAGACAGGGATTCTTGAACCCCAGACAACCTTCTCTCGGTTCTTCGGTGAGCCATTCATGCCAAGAAATCCCGATGTCTACTCGGGAATGCTCGGTGAGAGAATGGAGAGATACGGAACGAGTGTCTACTTGGTGAATACTGGATGGAGTGGAGGTCCATATGGAGTCTCCAAGCGCATCGACATTAATCTCACACGAGCGATGGTTCACGCCGCGGTCTCTCTAGAGTTAGAAGACGTGGAATGTATCGAGGACAAGACATTCCATGTACTTGTGCCGCAAACATGTCCTGGTATTCCATCCTCTGAGATCTTGAACCCGAGGAACACTTGGGAGGACAAGCAGGCTTATGACCAGCGTGCCTCAAAGCTTGCTGGCGAGTTCTCCAAGCATTTCGACAAGGCATACGGCAACAAGGAAATAGATCCAGCTGTTATCGCTCAGTGTCCAGGGAAGTGAGCGATAGAACAGTTGGATTTCCCGGGACCTTAACCCCAAAGTGCATTTGCTTGCACTAGATGTAACCGTGAATCCTCATTGGTACGGAGGATGATATTATGCTGATACCATTAGACACTCCGCCAATCACATGATCCGTTAGTTGCACTCAAAGACATCTCCCCAGTAGAATGAGAAATCGCAGAAGAGGAGGTTGGCTTGTGAAAGAGAAAGAGCTTCTACTGCAGGCAATCGCAGGAAGCAATGCCGATTACACCGAGATACGTATAGAGCACGAGGCGCGTAGCCAGGTGCAATTCCAAAAAGACAAACTAGAGAACCTGGAATCGTCCACTGAATTGGGTGGGATTGTGCGATGCTTGAAACAAGGCGGCTGGGGAATCGCAGTGTTAAATGATATCTCCCAATTGCCCCAGAAGACACAAGAGGCGGAACGTATGGCTAGCCTCGTCGGTCGACACAGCAGTGAAGCAGCAGCACTAGCAGAAGTTCCGGTCGTTCAACAGACAGTTCACGCAAAGCTTGAGCGGGACTTTCGTGATGTATCCCTAAAGGAGAAGAAAGAGTTAATCGCCTCCTACAATCGCATTCTTCTATCTCATGACAAGAGAGTTGTTTCTACCAGCGCTCGTTATACCGACTCATTCCGTGAGGTTACTCTCGCAAACTCTGAAGGAACGTTTATCGTACAGCAAGTCCCTGACATTACATTGCTCCTAGTAGCGGTAGCGAGTGCTGGGAAAACGAATATCGAACAGGGCTTCGAAACATTGGGCAGTGCTGCTGGCTTCGAGTTTGTCCTTGGCCGAGAGGAACAAGCTACTAATGCCGCGAAGCGTGCGGTGGATCTGCTTAGTGCTCGATCGGTTGATGGCGGAAAATACACGGTAATACTTGATCCCGGCCTTGCAGGGGTGTTCATTCATGAGGCATTTGGTCATGGTTGTGAGGCAGACTTCCTATTCAAGAACGAGCGAATGGCGGAGATCATGACACTTGGGAAACGATTTGCGAACAATGAGCTAAATGTGATTGATGATGGATATGTTCCAGGACTGCGAGGGAATATCCCATACGACGATGAAGGCGTGGCGCGAGCGAAGACCTACCTGATCAAGAACGGAATCTTGACTAGCTTGCTACACTCGCGCGAAACAGCGAAAAAGATGGGAGCTATTCCAACAGGCAATGCTCGTGCTATTTCCTACGAATACGAGCCAATAGTACGCATGACCAATACCTATATTGATGTTGGCGTACATAGCTTCGACGAAATGTTGGCAGGGATAGATAGCGGGATATATGCAATTAAGGCATACGGAGGGCAGACTATGTTTGAACAGTTTACTTTCTCCGCGGCATATGCTTATGAGATCGTGAATGGTGAACTAGGAGAGATGCTCAAGGACGTTGTGCTTACAGGCAATGTATTTAAGACACTTCGAGACATTGACATGATCGGCGATGACAAACAGCTCTATGGTGGATCTGGTGGATGCGGAAAAGGCGGACAATTTCCTCTTCCAGTGACTGATGGATCGCCACATGTCCGGATCACGAATGTGATGATAGGAGGCAAGTAATGAACTCCTTTCTAGCAGAACTCAAAGGAAGACAAGGCGAGCTTTATCACCTGCAAACTCAAACGCTTCCCGTTAAGTTTCGTTCCGGAAAGCTAGAATCGATCAAGAGCAAAGAACTCGAAGGAGTCGCGCTAAGGGTTATTGATGGCGGAAGGGTTGGTTTTGCTACTACAACCAACGTTAAGGATGCACGTGGCTTGGTTCGCGCAGCGCTTGCTACCGCTACCTTTGGGGAGAAGGTGAGCCTTGCGTTTCCAGCGCAAGAAGATTTCCCACCTGTTGATACATACGATCCAGCAATTGTCGAGCTCTCGCAAAGCGATCTGGTTGAACTTGGACAAGATTTAATTGCGAGATTGGAGAGAGTTTCTTCAGAAGTGGATATCAATCTGTCGATCAACAAGGTAGTAGAAACGGTCAAACTCACTAATACTTCGGGAGTTGATGTCGAAGAGGAAAGGACTCGCATTCTGCTGTCGGTTGATATCGAGAAAGCAAGAGAGGGTGACATCTTCCTGTTATTTGAACAATCTGAAGCAAGTTACCTCAGCGAGTTACAGGTGGATCGGATTGCGAACAGCCTTATTCAACAACTGCATTGGGGTGAGAGGATTGTGCCAACAGCTTCGAAGAGTCTTCCGGTTGTATTTAGCCCTGCCGGCGCAATTTGCCTTCTGCTTCCTGTTATTGTTGGATTCAATGGTAAGTCGGTATTTATGGGTACATCACCCCTTAAGGGACGCATCGGGGAAACGGCGTTTAGTACTGATCTGTCGATAACAGATGATGGAGCAATTCCTCATGGAGTAAGAAGCGCTAGCTTCGATGATGAGGGAATCCCTACTACCCATACGCCGCTCGCTAGCAATGGGGTAATCAAGGGGTTTGTGTATGATCTGCGCGCCGCTTCCCTTGCTGGAGTTGAGTCGACAGGCAACGGGTCAAGAGGCGGATTTCGTAACCCTCCAAAAATAGCGATGAGCAACGTTACTATCAGCGTTGGTACCCATTCACAGGAAGAGATAATCGCCAAGATAGATGAAGGACTGTTAGTAGAGAGCGCTCTCGGCTTGGGGCAAGGAAATATCATCAGTGGCCAATTCTCAAATAACGTGGCAGTAGCGTTTAAGATCGAACATGGCAAGATTGTGGGTCGAGTGAAGAATACGATGATCGCAGGGAATGCCTACGCTCTCCTAAAGGACAGCTTGATTGCTCTTGGTAATGACAGAAGATCCATTCACGGTATGCTTGACACGCCAACAATCGCCGTTGGCGGAGTGAATGTCATTGGACAGGTGAAGTAGCGGAAAGATCGTCGTAATAAGTATACGAAAGATGTATCTCTTAGGGGTTGACAACGGAACAGTGTTATGTTACACTGTCCCCAAGTATCTGATAGGAGGTACAAACGATGATCGAATCAGTTTACAATCTCCACAAATTGTTTGACATGAAGCACAAGGAGCTTATCAGGAGCGCGGAACTATACAGTGTATTACGCAAGAAGACATCTCTCCCCAAAGACATATCCCAAGCTCCTGTCTTACATAGGTATTCCAAGAGTGAGGCAGTCTGTCGCAGTTGTTCATAACAGTGTGTTGTTGTATTAGTGATGGGAGGATGAGATGAATGAACAGAAGCTGATCTCGAAAAAGGATACCCTGGAAACAATGGGAATCTCGTACGGACAGCTTTATCGATGGAAACGAAAAGGTCTTATTCCTGAGAGCTGGTTTATTCGGCGTTCAACATTCACCGGACAAGAAACCTTCTTTCCTGAGGAGAAGATTCTTGCACGGATTGAACGGATCCTAAGCTTAAAAGAGAACTGCTCATTGGATCAGCTGGCGACGCGAATCACAGAGAAGGTGGACAAGAAACTTGAAGTTGCCTTTTCTAAATTGAGGGAACTTGGCTGGCTGGACAAGGAGTTGATGGAACCCTGTGGCGTGGGAGATGAAGAAGCTTCTGTTGCCTTAGAAAGGGCATTTTCTCTTGGAGTATTGCATGAGGTAAGCGCGGCAGGAAGAAAAGAAGAGATTGGGCTCGTTAAACGGACGCTTGATCTGGCCTTGGCCGACAGTCTAGTGGAGCGCGTACGAGAACAGAGATCCTTACTGCATCTTCTACGCAAACGTGTGGGCGCAGCTGGTATCTCGGCTGAGATTAGCATCGTCGTTATTGCTCCCGGAGGGGCAACGTTCGATCCAGACATAGAGAGCGTTCATGTAGTTGATTTAGCAGTAGTACTTGACAAGATCAAGCTTGATCTCATTAAGGAGGAGAGATGAACGATCAACGTAAGGCGGCGAGTATCTCCGGGGCGGGAGTGATCAGTGGAGGAACATATGATCGGGTGTCCATCTCTGGTTCAGGGAAAATTACTGGAGACATTCATACAGACGAATTAAGGATTTCTGGCTCAGGTAAGGCGAAGGGAAAAGTTGAGGCTACAAAGATTGTGGTTTCGGGAAGTGTATCGTTTGCTGATGATGTTATCGCTGATGAGATACATGTAAGTGGCAGTGCGCATGTCGATGGCCGGATTACCGCCAAGGAGCTAAAGAGCTCGGGGAGCTTGAAGGTGGCAAGAAATATTACCTCGGATTACATTAAGATCAGTGGTAGCTTGCGGGCCGGAGCGGATGTGGAGACAGAGATATTCAGGACAAGTGGAGGATTTCATATCGATGGCCTTCTGTCAGCGGATAAGATTGAGATTCGTATCGGTGGACGCTGCCAGGCAAGGGAAATTGGCGGAGAGCAGATTGATATTCGGCGGGGCGGGTGGAGAGAGAAAGGAATCATATTAGATGGGCTAATCAAGCTATTCACTGGGGGAGGAACCCCAGGACTAGAAACAACCCAGATCGAGGGTGACGAGATCTACCTTGAGGACACTGTAGCTGATGTGGTCCGCGGAAAAAGGGTCGAGATCGGGCCTGGTTGCCGGATCAAGATGGTGGAGTATCAGGAATCCCTTAAGGTCCATGCCAGCGCAAAGATTGATGAACAGATGAAAGTATGACGCAAAGTCAGAAGACCGCGAAACTTGTGATCAGCTACAAGTGAAAACCGACCCCCTAATAAAGGGAAGCTCTACCCAAGGTATGCGAAAGAACGGATCCAACTGGAAATCCCCCTTCTTCACGATCTGGACAGGACAGCAGCTCTCGCTCGTCGGCAGCAGCGCGGCCCAGTTCGCACTCGTCTGGTGGCTGACGATGACGACCGGATCGGCGACCGTCCTCGCAACAGCGACAACGGTGGCGTTGATCCCACAGATCCTGCTCGGGCCACTCGCCGGGGCCTACATCGATCGGTGGAACAGACGTTTGGTGATGATGATCGCCGACAGCTTCATCGCCTTGGTCTCGCTCTGGCTCGCCTACCTCTTCTGGAGCGGATCGATGCAAGTCTGGCACGTGTACATTGTGATGTTGGCTCGCTCGCTGGGGGGCGTGTTCCATTGGCCGGCAATGGCTGCCTCGACCACGCTGATGGTCCCCGAGAGACACCTGACCCGGATAGCAGGGATGAACCAGACGATGAACGGCCTGTTGATGATCGTGGGACCGCCGCTCGGGGCGCTCCTCCTCGCTCTCCTCCCGTTGCACGGGGTGATGCTGGTCGATGTGGGAACGGCGCTCTTCGCTGTAGTACCGCTGTTGTTTATCGCTATTCCGCAGCCAGTACGATCGCAGACGAATGGATCGAAGAAGGCATCGATCTGGGTCGATCTGCGTGAAGGTTTCCGCTTCCTCTGGGGGTGGTCGGGAGCGATGGTCTTGGTCGCTGGAGCACTGATCTTCAAGGTGGCGTTGACTCCGGCCTTCTCCCTCCTACCCCTCCTGGTGCGCAAGCACTTTGGAGGAGGCGCCGCCCAGTTGAGCCTGCTGGAGTCGGTGATCGGAGTAGGGATCCTCCTCGGCGGGCTTATCTTGAGCGCATGGGGCGGGTTCAAACGAAAGGTCTACACGCTGCTCTTGGGACTCATTGGTGTGGGCGTAGGAATTCTCGTTCTCGGCTTCACACCAGCACACCTCTTCTTCATTGCCTTGGGGAGTATGTTCCTCATGGGGTTGATGATCCCGATGACCGACGGTCCGATCATGGCGATCTTTCAGAGCACGGTTGCCCCGGAGATGCAAGGGCGGGTCTTTGCTCTCTTAGGAAGCCTCACCTCCGTCTCCTCGCCATTGGGGCTCGCAATCGCCGGCCCAGTGAGCGATCGATTCGGCATCCAAGTATGGTTCGTGGTCGGGGGCATCCTCTGTATCGCAGTCGGCATCTCTGCTTTCTTCATTCCGGCAATCCTCCATATTGAGGAGAATCATACTCGCAACGCAGAAACGGGCAATGTCACCTTACCCCACAAAGTCACACCTAGTTAAGGTTTCTTACACTCCAGCCAAGATTCCTCTCTCGCCCGTTCGTTTCACTCACTCAAGACGCAAAGATCGCAGAGGAAGACAAGAATATGGGTTAATAACAAAGGCAACTTACTGCCAGGGACAAAGGCGTTTAACCGCAGAGGGCGCAGAGAAGACCATGGTCCAACGTCCAACGTCCAACGTCAACTTCCTAAATACCTGAGAAGCCACTGATCAGCTTCTTGACCGAACATCAGGTGGAAGTCCTCTGCCACTTTTCTTATCAGTTCCTTGTCTTTTACGCATCACCCATCACTGTTTG
>JAUVYF010000052.1 GCA_030603215.1 Candidatus Bipolaricaulota bacterium | reverse complement strand
AGACATGCTCATACCATGTAACCCCTTCTGGTGAACGATAGGGGCGCTGGCTCCGACGATTAAGGTGTTTGACCACCCGCCGAAAGACAAACCAATTCATGGCTCGTAAAGTCGGACGACTACGTCCTTTACTGTAGTAGGCAGACCAGCCACGTAATTGCCTGTTGGCCCGCTCTATCAGCTCTGGTATCGGCACGAACGAACTTCGTGTGTTGATGATACCGCGGATTACTTCCCGCTCACGGGCACATGAGCTGGCACTGGGGACCATATTTAGGAACCGTGCGTTACGCCCAAACTTGTCGCGCTCATACCGGAACGTGTAGCCGAGAAAGTCCAAGCTAGCACCTTCCTTCTTGAGTGTGATTATGCGTGTCTTGTCACGGTTGATAACAAGTCCCATCCAGTTCTCCACTGTTGCCGTTACCCAGTCCGTTATGCCTGTGTCCATGTAGCGGGCAAGGATGACAAAGTCATCCGCGTATCGGATCAGGTGTGCACCAGCTAAGCGTGCCAGTCCAGTGCTGGCATGGAATCGTTTATCCATCCAGTGGAGATAAAGGTTAGCAAGCAGCGGTGAGATAACCCCACCTTGTGGGGTCCCTTGTCGCTGTCGCAGCTTCCTCGGTGGTCGATGCCGATCATCCGGGGTTTCCAACACCGGTGCCTTGAGCCACATGCGAATCAATTTCAACACGGACCCATCAGCTATCCGCTTCTCCACGCACGCTAGTAGACGTGTGTGCGGGATGCTATCGAAATACCCCTTCAAATCAACGTCATAAACGGCGGTGTACCCTTGTTTCAAGACATCGCTTAGGGCCCTAAGAGCATCAAAGGCCGACCGGTTCGGACGGAACCCATAGGAACATTCCATGAAATCCGCCTCGAATATCGGTTCCAACACCAATTTCGCTGCCCCCTGGACCACTCGATCACGCACAGTGGGGATACCCAACGGGCGCCCTCCACCGTTTGCCTTGGGTATGATCACTCGTCGTACCGCTTGCGGCTTGTATCGTCGCCCCTTCAAGGACTGATGAATCTCATCCAAGAAGCTAGCAACGCGTTCCGGAGATGTGGCAATATCAGCGATACGCACACCGTCCACCCCTGGTGCTCCGTCGTTAGCGAAGACCAAGTTCCACGCAGCCGCAAGAACGTCGCGCCGGTATATCCGATCATACAATGTGTAAAACCGGAATCTCGGCTCCTGCTTCGCCTTGATGTAAAGCCTCTTCCTCAGCGTGAAGACCCTTGCTGGCAGACCCTGACCATTCACCGCAAAGGCATCTGGCAATGGGATCCACCGTCGTTCCGTCGTAGCTCGAATCATTTTGTTCGGCAAGCGGAAAGCCTCCTTCTAAGAACTAAGCGTGACAACAGCAGGGCTCCTTGGCTCCACGGACGTTACTCCGCTTCTTAGCTACTACGAACCCCTCCGTTTCCCGACATGCGAGCAGACATGGTTATGTCTTCCCATGCCACCGCCAGGTTACGAACCCCAGCACGCCGGACCTCCCAGGTTCCTTGATCGTTCTGTCGCTGCGCGCCGCCCCCAACCACCCCGAGGAGCCGGATCGTTGCCTATGTCGGTTACTCCACGATCCGTGCTGGCTTCACCCACAATGACAGGTTGGCCACTCCCTTAGTAGATGTAACGAGGCTGAATCGGGTTCGCTTACGCTACGGCTCACAGCTTCGCCTCCCAAGGCTTCGACTGAGCCATTACTGAACACAGCCGCTCGGTTGGCTACATGTCAACCGACAATTTACATGGCAGCCTCCTTTTAGACTGCAAGAACGACCAGGCTTATCCTGGCGCACCATTGACACATCCAAAATAAGCTCGTATGGCCTGTTGAGTTATCAACTACTTATCTCATCTTGACCTATGCGGTTACATCCTGTACACCTACCGCAGCTATCTCCTCTGGCTTGGGCAGATGCATGAGCATCGCTACTATAGGTTTTGTAGTACGTTCAGTTCGCCATCGCTATATACACACCTACCTCCGACAAGCACTACCTTGATTCCAATGCTTGGAATGGAATCTGAGGGCACTTGAAAGATATTTTCGGAGAAAATAGTCAGATCAGCGAGAAACCCTGGCGCAATCGTGCCCCTCTCACCTTCAGAATGAGTAAGATAGGCACCACCACAGGTGTAGCTAGAAACTGCTTCAGCAATCGAAAGAGCGCTCGACCTGCCAAGGAGAGTCCCCAGACGTGTCGTCCTGGTAACCATGCTCCAGAGCCCAAGCCGGGGATCGAACAGGAGCACATCGCTCCCTGCCGCAACCGTGATGCCCTGATGCAACCAGACACCTACGGGGTTAACCTGTTGTGCCTTGTCGATCCTCCAAGCATCGACCATCTGTGGCGCGTAGGCGTAGACCAATGGTTGCTGCAGCGAGGCGATAATCCCCATTTTGCGACAGCGTTCGTAAGTAGAGGCATCTGGGAAGAACGCGTGAATCAGGCTAAATCGAATTGGCAAAATGGGTATCTCTTGATCTACTTCAGATAGTACGCCTAGTGCCATATCGCTGGCACCTCCGCCAAGCGCGTGGATACCGAGCGGGCACCTATGTCTGGCGGCCTCCCACACCACAGAGAACAGTTCTTCGGTATCAAAGTGTTTAATAGTGCCCCGGTCGTAGGGAAAACGGAGTGGAGCACGAAACCATCCGGTCTCGATTTCTCCGTCTGCAATCAGTTTTACACCACCGAAGCGAAGCCACTGGCTCTCATTGAACCAACGATCCACTGGCTGGATAGGCCGAGATCGAAGAAATGTAAGGGCACGCCTAATCTGGTCCTGTGCGGGAAATCGTGCCATGAGAGAGACACGGACAGTTGCTTTCTCTTCCGCTGCAATCTCGGTGTAGAGCCGCCAGCTCTCCTCGAACGACACATCGCTTCGGCCTGGATCGACTACACCAGTGATTCCAACCCGATTGAGCGCGTGCATCGCGCGGATCACAGCGGCTTTCCGCGCCTCAAAACCTGGTGTGGGGATCATCTGTTTAATCGCTTTGATAAGGCCCTCTCCTTCGATTACCTCTAGAGACCGATCGCCAAGTGAGCTAAGTGCTGCTTTGCTATTTGGATCCAGATCTGTTGCACAAAGTTTGCGCATACCAAGTGTATTAAGAACACACCGTCTCCCGCAGGAAACAAATACTGGGTAATTGGGAAGGGCCAGATCAAGCTCGCTAACACTCGGCAAACGGCCCTCTCTCAGGGATGCTTCAGACCAAGCACAATCTTCATCGTAAACCTGAATCCATCCATCAGTAGGTACCTCGGTGGTGTGGGCCTCTAGAGCAGTCAGGACATCTGCTAGGCAGGTTGCATCGCTCAAGCAAACCTTCTCCAGGTCACCCGCCACCTTCTCCAAATGAAGATGGGAATCGATGAAGCCAGGAAGAACAAGGCACCCCTCTAAATCACAACTGAGAAGTCCTTTTGGTCTCTGCAAGTGAGATCCAAAAGCAACGATGTAACCGTCCTCGATCAGCAGATCACCGCTAATAAGATCACGAGGTGAGGTATAAAAGAGCCCGTTTCGAAGGAGGAGGGCTTCAGCTTTCGACACGCGCCTCCTCTCTGAGCCGCCCAAGGCCAAACAGCATCGCTCCTTCGAACGTGCTTAGAGGGGTAATCACCCCCAACACCACGCTGCGGGCAGGTGCGGTCACTTCTTGTAGAAGTTCGCCAGTGAAGTCTCGGACCTCTCCCAGAATCTGTCCCTCGTCGACCAGGTCATTTGCCTTAACCTTAGGATAGAAGATTCCCTCAACCTCTGCTTGCACACCGATGAAGTCATCCAGGATGCGTATGGTTCGCGCTTTATGCTCCGGCTCCCCTTTAAGTATGCCAATGTGTTTCATCACGTTGAGAATCCCGTGGTAATGAAAGCGGACGTCGGGCTCATCGTGGCGTCCCTGGCTCCCAGCCTCCACCAATAAGCCAACTTTGCCATTCAACGGCGCAGCTTGGGAGAAGGAAAACTTGGGCGCATCACGGTCGAGCGGCCGCGCCTCAACGTTCTCCGCGCCAAACGCCAAGGCAAACGCCTCTGATTTGTCATCTAGAGCGCTATCTCCCGTGGTGTTGTAGCCAATATATGGGGTGAGTACCTCGATCAGATCACCACCATGTAGGTCAAGCACGTATTCAGCGCCACCAACAATCTCTTTCCAAATAGTGTAAGCAATCAGCTCGCTGTAGGTCCCCTTCAGGGTTCCGGGGTAAGCTCTGCCGACGTTTTCCCCATCGATTGGACATCGGTACATTGTACGGGCTCTGAATGCGGGTAGGTTCGCCACCATGGCCATACGTAACGTCCCGGCCATGGTTTGCTGATCGAGATGCTGATACAAGCGGATACAAGCCTCCACGCCGCAGAACTCGCATCCATGGACCGCAGCGACAATAGCTAACGTAGGACCAGGCTTTGCTCCCTCGATGATTGCACTAGGGATGGCCACGATTTGGCCATTGTCCATCGTTCGTTGAATGGTTTCAAATTTCTTCATGTTTTTTGCTCCTTTCTTAAAAGGGGTCCACAGATCCACTTCGATTGCCTAGTAACTGTTTTAGATCCCATTTCTGTTCAAATAATCCTCCTTTACTGTTCCTACATTGGAGAGGACTTGCCGCTCCTGGGGTCAAGGGCATCGCGCAGGCCATCACCGAGGAGGTTAATGGAGACCAATGTCAGCGAAAGACAGACGGCCGGAAAAAGCATGAGCATTGGGCGAACCCTAATCCAAGGGAAACTTGCTGAGAGCATACCACCCCACGAGGGTGTGGGTGGTGGGGTTCCCAATCCAATGAAACTCAGAAACGCCTCAACCATGATGGCACTTGCCATGCCAAATGTAGCCTGAACCGTGATTGGCCCGATGATATTGGGAAGGATATGGCGGAACATAAGGCGGCTGGGGCTGGCACCATATGCAACCCCTGCTTCAATGAAGGTTCTCTTCCGAATTGTAAGCACTTCACTGCGCACTAGGCGCGCCATTGTTGGCCATGACGTTAGTCCAATAACAATGATAATACTTGTGACACTTCGCGCAATTACGGTGCCTAAGAGGAGCAATGCAAGGAGTATAGGAGGAAACGTGAACTGAATATCAACAATCCTCATCAGCAGTGTATCAACACGTCCACCAAAAAAACCTGCAGCTCCACCGATAGTCAACCCCAGTCCGAGGACAAACACCTGGCTCACCAAACCTACAAAGATCGACACACGTGCGCCATAAACGATGCGGCTAAATACATCTCGCCCGAACTCATCTGTCCCCATAAGATGGGTCCTGCTGGGAAGAAGGATCGGATTGGAGCCCATCTTATAATAGGGATAGGGCGCAATAAGAGAGGCTGCAACCGCAATGATGACCATCAATACCAGAAAAGCCCCACCAGATGTCGCGGCTTTGTTCCTGAAGAAACGATTCAGTGAAAGCCGCCACAGATTCGGCGTTGGCTTCTTTCTGGAAGATGTTTGTTCAGTCATATACAATTCTTGGATCGATCAATCCGTAGATTAGGTCAACAAGCAAGTTGGCAAGCACAACAATTACGGACAACAAAAGCCCAATCCCCATAACCACCGAGTAGTCGGCGTCTTTGATGCTAGATGCAAAGAAATTGCCCAAGCCAGGAAGCGCAAAGACCCGTTCAATCACAATGCTTCCACCAATCATGGCACTTCCGATCACACCAAGTACCGTTATGACAGGGATAACTGAGTTTCGGAACGCATGCTTCATTACCACGACCAGAGTTGATAAACCTTTCGCTTGAGCCGTCTTTACATAGTCCTCTTGTAGCGTGTCGAGCATGCTGGATCGGGTCAATCGTGCAATGATACACACACTGGGAAGGCCAAGTGCAATTGCGGGCAGAACCACGTTAGCTGGTTTTCCCCAACCCCCGGCTGGGAAGAGATTGACATGAACCGAAAAGACTAACATGAGCAACAACCCAGTTACAAAGTTGGGAACAGCGTAACCCAATGAGGCGAAGAACATCACAAGATAGTCTACCCAGGTATTCCGGCGCAATGCCGCAATGATTCCCAGTGGAATTCCCAGTACTGCAGTAAACATAACAGCGCTCAAACCAAGCAAAGCCGAGACCGGAAAACGCGCCCTAATGATCTCCGAGACACGTCTCCCGCGATACTTGTACGATGTGCCAAAGTCACCACGAACCGCAGCAGAGAGGAAATTCACATACTGCTTGCCAATTGAGAGGTTCAACCCATAGAGCTTGACTAGATTCTCTCGGGCTTTGTCACTCATTATGTTCTCAACGTCAAATGGCCCACCAGGCATCTTCCGCATGACCACGAACACGAGAGTTCCGGCAATAAAAATGACCAAGATCGCCCACAGAACTCGGCAAATAATGTAGTTAATCACCTTATGCTGTGCAGAGGATTCATCCGCAAATCAACGAGAGTCACTGTCACGATCCTTATCAGCCCGTCTTATGAAACCCAATAAGAAAGGACGAGTTCCCCATAAAACGCCAAAGTAGCTCGTCCTTCCTATCTATCATTCTTCAGTGATCAACGATGTCAACCTGGTTGAATGGCACAACGTAAATCGGAGTGTAGCTAAACCCCTCCACATATGGTTTCACGACCATAGTCTGTGCATTGTAGACAAGTGGGATAATCGCAACATCGCGCAGGAAAATCTCCTCCGCAGCGCCATAATACTGACAACGCTTCACTGGATCAGTCTCCCGATTTCCCTCCAACACTAGAAGATCCAAAGCTGGGTTGCAGTACTCTCCGTAATTTGTCGTATAGCCACACATGGCCAGATACTCCAGGAACTCTTGAGCGTCTGGATAATCGGCTCCCATGCCACCGCGGAACATCTGCATATCATGCGCCAGCAAACGGCTGTTGTACGTCATCCCGGGGATGATCTCTAAAGCCGCAGAGATCCCTAGGTTCTCCAGGAGCTGTGCCTGAACGAACTCAATTATTGCTACGCGCTCGCGTCGCTCGCTAACGTACAGCGTGATCTTGTACTCATCAAGTCCTTCTCCTTCTGGGTAGCCTGCTTCCTCCATTTTTGCCCTTGCTTTCTCAAGATTGAAAGCATAAGGCTTAAGGTCGGGATTGTGGCAAGGCATACCTGGCGGCAGGAAAGAATAGGCCGGCAAAAAGATCCCTTGGAAAACAACGTCAACTAGCTTCTGTCGGTCGATTCCGTAGGCTAGCGCCTCGCGCAACGCTTTGTTATCGCCGAACGGCGGCATGTTCATGTTGAGTCCAAGCCAAGTTACGCGCAGGACTGGGGTAATCTGAAGCTGCTCCTTCAATATTGGGTCAAGCGAGTAGCGCAGTACATCAGCCGATGTTAAATTAGCGACCGCATCGACCTCTCCGGCTTCATACTGAAGCATTGCCGTCGCTACATCGGGGATGATCGGCATCTCCACGCGGTCGACCTCTCCCTTCCTGCCCCAATAGTTGGGGTTCACGGTGAGAGTCACGTGGTCTCCTTCCACCCATTCGGCAAGCTCATAGGCGCCTGTCCCGTTAAGCTTTCCAGCCCTTGTCCAGTCGTCTCCGTACTTGTCAATTGTATCTTTGTCCACGGCCCAGTACTGCCAGCGGCTGGTCAGCGAGAGGAAGTATCCCGCCTCAAAGGCAAGCTTGACTTGAATCGTGTAATCATCGATCACTGTCACACTTTCTAGAACGCGGGTTTCCCCTTTCTCCACTGCTGAGGCTCCCTCGATTGGTCCCATCATGAAGGTGCTATAGCTGCCAGTCTCTGGCCACAAAGAGCGTTCCCATGAATACTTCAAGTCAGAGGCCGTAAACGGTTTCCCATCATGGAACTTCACATCCTCTCGAAGGTGGAAGGTATAGAGGAGACCATCCTGAGAAATTTCCCAGCTCTTAGCAAGGGATGGTACCACTTCAAGATCGTCGTTCAGTGCCGTTGGACCATCGAACAGATTCTGGCAGATTTGAATTGCAGTATTAGCATACGACGCAGGAGGATCAAGTGAACATGGATCCTCGTCGATCGGCCATCGCAGAACCTTCTCCGCGTATGTGGTGCTTCCTACAGCAACTGCCACAACACACAATACGACCAAGAACATTAAGCCAATACGATTTCTTAACATCTTCGCATCTCCTTTCAAGGCTCTTGAGTTATCTGCAACTTCATTCAGTCATTTCATCACACAGCAATAGCAGTTCGCTTCCGGTCTTGTCTATCACCCCCTTTCTTGGCGATAGATTGATCTATCAGGTAGTGTTTTGTTCCATTGGGCGGCCCAGTCCAACTATAGTGACCCCTTCGGTGACCCCAGCTGCTGTCACGATCCCCAGGACAACACCAGTTTCTGGAGCACGGATCTCAGTAATAAGATCTCCTGCGAAATCACGAACTGTACCCAGGACTGTTCCCAATTCTACGTGTTGGTCAACATCTACATTGCATTTGAACACGCCTTCGACAGGGCTAGTGACATCCACAAAGCTTTCGAAATAGATGTGGTTGTTTACAGAGCTAACTACTGCTTGATTGAGCATCCCGATCTCACTCATGATGTTCATAATGCCGGTTTTCAGGAACGAGACATCTTCTTCCTTTCGCAACCCCCACCCTCCGGCTTCTGCAAGTACTCCTACTTTACCAACAAAAGTAGCTGCGCAGTAGGCCGATTCGTTTTCGCTTAGCATAGATCGCGGTTTGCGAAGGATAATATTGCGACACCCAAAGCATTCCACTAGTTTCTTTGCCCGCGCATTATATGCTCCGTCTGCGATTCTCTGAATGCTGACGTAGTGAGCCATGTTCTCCGTGAGTTCCCCGCCTCGCAATTCGATGACGAGCTCAGACGGTGCAATGACCTTATGAAAGAGCATCGCGGCAAGCTGTTGAGTGTATGTACCAGCCATCTGGCCAGGAAACTGGCTGGATAGCTTCTTACCATCTTGAGGAATCGTGAACATTGTCCTGCTCATGAAGCCTGGGAGATTGGCGACTGGGACGATCCGGATCTCGCCTACAAGATCCTCTGGCTTGAGGAGAGATGCCACCTGAATAGCAGCTTCGATCCCGCAGTATTCTCCGCCATGAAGTCCAGCAATGACAGCTAGCGAGGGGCCGGGTTGACGTCCGTGGATATGCACAGACGAGAAAATGATCTGTTCACCAGATGATGTACTTGCGACACACTGTTGAACCTGCTTGTTTACTGTACTCATTGGTAATTCTCCTTCTCTTGATCACGGACACAACTAATATACTAATCATATCTTGGCTAAAGAGAACAAGATTGTCAAGTCTCGGTGCATTGATGCACTGAGCCCGGAAAGAGGCACATTACACTAACGTTGATTTGGCGAGCTTCAGAGAAGCTGGTCTTGAGTGGGTCCCTCCATCTCCAGGTGGGATACAAGCTCTTTCTTGAGGTGAGAACTGATTTCCTGCAGCGACTTACTGATATGCGCTCGTAAGAGGCGTCTAGCGTTATCGGCATCACGGCGAAGAAGTGTTTTGCAGATTTCCCTGCTATCGGCGCGGTTTATCCTGACGCTTTCGCAAGTCAACTCTGGATCTCGGAGGCGCACCCGAGACCAATCACGCAGAAGCCGAGCAACAACGTTAGCCAGACGCCGATTCCCTGACAGTAGAGCAAGACGTACATGAAATGAGTCGTGCAATTTCAGGTACTCTTCAGGTGTTATCTCTCCCGCGTCAATCCGCACTCCCAGTTTCTCGCCATCTTCATATAGTGCTGCAAGCTCGTCGTCGCTCGCCTGCTTGGCCGCCAGTTCTATCCCCGCAGTCTCCAACAAGATTCGCAACGTGAAAACCTCATGCACATCGCGTGGTGTCATCAAGGTAACTCTATACCCCACACGGCGAATTACCTCAACTAACCCCTCCTGGCTCAGAAGTCCGAGCGCTTCCCGAACCGGTGTCTTGCTGACTTCATATTCCTTTGCTAGCTGGGCTTCAACAAGCAGTTTTCCTGGCTCAATAGTCCATGATAATATATCATCGCGTATTTGGTAATATAGCCGATCTGTTAGAGAGAGTCTGGCTTCCTTTCCATAGTTCAAGATTGTCCTTCCACCGGTCATTGTCATGCTAGTCTACCTCTCTTAACGGAGTAAATTCACTCGCTGAAACTTTACTAAACTCATTTAATCAGCCGTGCATTCTCTTACTCATGATCTTTTCTGTTCACCAGATACTATAACACAACAAGGCTAGCCTGTTCGAGGAGCGTAGGGACACGCTGCAATCCAGTTTGAGCAGCAAGCTCCATTCCTTAGCCAAACAGAATAGCATCACTGCTTGACTTCTTAGAAAAAGGGAAAGCCATCTCAACTGAACTCTAGCGGGCGCCCAAGGCCTCGCAGGGATGTGTCAATTTGACCGTTTTCGTAAACTACATGTCCGCTCTTGATAACCGTCGTTGGCCATCCACGGAGGCTTTTCCCTTCATAGAGAGAGAAATCCGATCGAGAGGGAAGACTGCTGGCGTGAACAACCCGCGCGCGATCAAGATCTAGGATAACAAGATCTGCATCGCTCCCCGGAAGGAGGGCTCCCTTTCTTGGATAAAGGCCAAACAGTTTC
>JAUVYF010000047.1 GCA_030603215.1 Candidatus Bipolaricaulota bacterium | reverse complement strand
ATCGACATGGGTGGTGGTGCCTTCCGCGCATCCGAAGAGGTGTTCTCGCTGATGCTCGCCGGTCGATCGGTCTCGGAACTGGTCGATGGTCGCCGTGTGTCGCCACAGATGAGGTTCATCGATTTTGCGAACCCGCTGAACAACGCGTTCCATGCATGCGCGGAATTCGAGCTGTCCGAGGGACATAATCGTCGCCCAGATATTGTCCTATTCGTAAACGGATTCCCGGTCGCAGTAATCGAGAACAAGAAGGAATCGGTCAAGGTGGATGATGCTGTTGCCCAGATGGTGCGCAACCAGGGCTGCAACGAAACTCCAAAATTCTTCTTGTTCCCACAGATCCTTGTGGCCACGAACGTGCGCGAGCTGAAATACGCCACCATGCTGACACCTGCCCGGTTCTACACGCATTGGAAGGAGAAGGATGCCGACCCAGAGGCATACGATGCGGAAGTATCGGCGCTCATCAACAAGACTGTTGACCAGGGTGTTGTCGGCCAGATCGCCAATGACCTGATCCGGCAGGATTACACCCAGGCGGCTGATCGCGCTGTCACAGAGCAAGCTCGCGGAATCTACAGTCTGCTACGTCCCGACCGGGTGCTGGACCTAACCCGGAATTTTATCCTCTACGACAATAACGTGAAGAAGATTGCGCGTTACCCGCAGTATTTCGCAGTCAAGAAGGCCCTTCAGCGACTGAAGACATTCGACGAACGCGGCAAACGGCAAGGCGGCCTTATCTGGCATACGCAGGGCACGGGCAAGAGCCTGACAATGGTGATGCTTGTGAAGTGCCTGATCGACGACCCCGACATCGTGCTGCCACGAATCGTAGTGGTGACGGATCGTCGGGACTTGGATAAGCAAATCAGCGACACGTTTGCGGCCTGCAATATTAAGAAGGATGTGAAACGCACCCGGAGTGCGAAGGAGTTGCTACGACTGATCAAGGAAAAGGACCAGCGGGTCATCACATCGCTGATCCACAAATTCGAGGCTTCCAGGGCGATGCGGGACTTCGTGGATGACGATCCGAATGTCTTCATTCTGATTGACGAGGCACACCGTTCGCAGGCGGGCAAGGCGAATATCGAGCTGAACCTAATTCTGCCAAAGGCGTGTCAGATCGGATTCACCGGCACCCCCCTGATGAAGCGGGAGAAATCCAGTGAGCGCAAGTTCGGCGGGATGATCGATGCCTACACAATCTCGGAAGCTGAAGCGGATGGAGTGGTTCTACCGCTAATCTATCAGCCGCGATTCGTGGAGCAAAGGGTTCAGCAAGCGCTTCTAGACAAGTTCTATGACCAGATAACGCGGGATTTGACAGAAGCGCAGAAGAAGGATCTGCAGAAGAAGTTCAGCTCGTCTCAGATTGTGGAGGAGACCTCCCAGCGGATCGAGACGATTGCACTGGACATCTTGGAACACTACCGGCAGTTCCTGAATACCGGGCTCAAGGCCCAGATCGTAGCGCCCTCCAAGTACGCGGCGGTTATGTTCCAAAAGGCCTTTGATCTGCAGGACAATGTGTCTGTCGAGGTAGTTATCTCGGACACGGCGGATAAGGAGGAAGATGACAAGCTTCCAGAGCACAAAAGGATCGTCGCTGAGTGGCTGAAGAACGAAAAGCACAAGTACGGCTCGTCGCTGGAGATGCGGGAAAAGAACCTGATACGGGACTTCAAGGAGAATCCTGAGGGCGTACGCATGCTGATCGTGGTAGATAAGCTGTTGACCGGCTTTGATGCGCCGCGAAATACCTTCCTCTATCTGGCCAAGCAGCTTAAGGATCATAACCTCTTACAGGCCATCGCACGCGTGAACCGGCTGTTCGATGGTGATGAAGGACGTGAAGCGAAGGTAAACGGGTTCGTCACCGACTACTCGAAGAACGCGAAGAACCTGTATGACGCTATGGAGTTATTCTCGAACTACGATCCGGAGGACATTGAGCGCGCACTGCTGAACTCAGATGAGAAGATACAGGAACTGGAGCGCGTATATCAGGAATTGCACTCGGTTTTCAATGCGGTGAAGAACAAGCAGGATACCGAAGAATACGTCCGTGTTCTGGAAGAAGATGTCGAGACGCGTGAGCATTTCTATGAACTCGTGAACGAGTTCGTGAAGCAGTTCTCCACATGTCAGATGCTCTATGACTTCGCACGTAAGTTTGACGCTGAGAAGCTCCATAGATTTCAGGGCGACCTCAAGAGATTCGTTGAGCTGAAGAAGATCCAAAAAATTAAGAACGCGGAAGAAGTCGACTTCTCGAAGTACGAGAACCAAATTCGCCGCATTTTGGACAAGTACGTAACCTCAGAATACGTAGTGGAGCTTACCGAACCACTTCAGATCAGGGAATCAACCAAGTTCAATGAGTACATTGCAAATACACAACGCGGTCTTTCGGATAAGTCACAAGCCGAAGCCATCGCAGCTCAGACAAAGAAGACAATCAACGAGAACTACCATCGCGATCCGGAGTTCTACAGACGCTTCAGCGAAAGGATCGAAAGACTCATTGCTGATCTGAAAGATGCAAGGAAGGAAGATCTAAAAGCTCTGCTAGGTCGAGCCCTTGAGTATCAGGAACATGTGAACGGCTACGAGGCCGACGATATTCCCGATTTGATTAGGAACAGGAAGGAATATCATCCGTTCTTTCGAAACCTGCAATTAGAGCTGAAAAAACATCCCGTCCCTCCTGATCAGCTCTGCGCAATGGTCAAAGCCATGGTTGACTTGCTCAACCGACATAAGATTGTTGACTGGCATCGGAATATCGAGGTGGAACGTCAGGTCCGTACGGAGCTTGAAGACTACCTTTTCGATATCGCCAAGGACGAATACGGCGTACCATTGGCCACGAATGAGATCGACAATATTGTAACGCTGATCTGGAACCTTGCTGTGGAGAATCGGGAGTAGAGAATTGGGAATGGTGAATTGGGAATGAGGAATTCTCTAAGCGAAGCGGGAAAGAACTTCCGTTACCAGAACGTATCCTTTGATTTTCACTTGATACTAGAAGATAGAAAGACTGTCGCCGTGTCAGTGTTGCCTTCGCAGGCGGCGGTTGTGAAGGCTCCATTGGAGGCTTCAGACGAGCGTATCGACGAGTTTCTGCGCAGGAAATTCCGGTGGGTGCTGAAGCAAAAGCGCTATTTTGCACAGTTCAAGGTGCAACCGGAGAAACGTTACGTCAGCGGCGAGACGTTTCGATACCGCGGGCGGTCCCACAAGTTGCTGATTCGGAAGAATGGTGACGAACATGTCTCGCTTCAGCATGGGACACTGACAGTATTCACGTCTTTACCAACGCGACCGTCCCATAACAGGAAGCTTCTTGATGCGTGGTACTGGGAGAAGGCACACAGGGTCTTTTCCGAACGGCTGCGCGTCTGTTTCTCAATGTTTGGATACGATAAAATGCCTGGATTGATGATAAGGCAGATGACCAGGCGCTGGGGAAGCTATTCTCAAAAGACCAACAGGGTGATTCTGAACCAGGAGCTAATCAAGGCCGCGACGCGGCAGATTGATTACGTTATTATCCACGAGCTGTGCCATGTGACGCACAAGCAGCACAGCCGGGCGTTCTACGATTTGCTTGCTTCTAGGCTGTCTCATTGGCAGCAACTCAAGACAGAACTTGAAGTTGGTCTCCTAGGTTGAGCGATTTCTCGCTACGCAAATCAGCAGAAGCGTCTGGGTGAGAGCAGCGAGGAGCTGCCTTTGTCGATTATCATTGCCCTTGGTTGTTGGTTCGGATATCTTCAAGGGGTCTTAGAAAGGGAAATCCGGGGTCTACCATTGTATTTTACACAGGTGACGACCCCTGTAGAAGTATAAGTACTAAACTCGCTTCACAGGGCAGGCATGCCTTTGTCAAGTAGAATATCTACTTGACGGGGGTGTGACTCACGGGGTCCGCAGGCCTGTAACAAGGTACTGCTCGGCTTTGAAATGCCACCCCCGTCTTCCAAATTCCTCGGACGGCACAGTTATCTCTGGCTGACCTCGCCTTCTGGCCCTGCCTGTAGCAACATCACTCTCTTCTCAATTCTAGATCACATTTACATCGTTCTTTCATCAATTCTACATCTTTTCTCTATTGATTATGAAGTAGAGTCATGCCCCATTGAATTCAAGCACGAAATGTGCTTCTTTTCAGTACTTTCTCCCCATCTGTGCCCTTCCCGCTCCCGGCTTCCTCAAGTTTACCTCTCAGAAACCTCAACATTGCCTCAAGAAGACCTCAAGAATGCCTCACAAAACCCCTGTAAAATTCGTTGAGTCTGTAGAGTTTATTGGGTTTGTTGGGCTGAAAGGCCAGTCGGCAGTCGAGAGTCGGGAGTTGGGAGTCAAAGGCCAGAAGCGATGAAGTAGTTAAATAGTTGAATGGTTAAGTGGTTGAGTAAGGAATCGCGAGCTGACTGCTGAGCGCTGATAGCTGAAGGCTTCCTTTCTTCCTGAACACTGATAGCTGATACCTAGTACCTGATACCTGCTTTTTGTGTCCCTCGAATTCCCTCCGGAAAGGATGACAAAGGCGGCTAGGGGAGAATTAAAGTATCAAGAAGATGGGTTTTCTGTTGCGGTCTTTGGTCTGTAGTCGCGAGGATCCAGGCAAGCGTCGTAGGTAACGCGGTCGATTCCGATCCAATCAGTCTTGTCTATCCCGCGACGATTCTTCACCGTCGGGCTTATTGGAAAAGCCGAGGCAATTTTGATCCATCTGCCTTGCTCTCTCGCGATGTGACGGATCTCTCCAGCCACTTCCGAGAGGTCCTGGTCCTGGCTAAAGACTGCAGCAACGTCGTATTCGGCGCGATGTGCCATCCTGACAATGTCCAAAGCAAGTCGAACGTCAATTCCCTTCTCTTCCCCAACCAGAAAGCTGTGTTTCGTTCCGTCAGGCAGGTTCACTACGTTGTTGCGGTAACGCAAGGTTCGAGAGAAAACATGTATCCCTTGCCGGGTCATAGCTAGCAATTTCGCAGCCCAAAAGCGGCTCCAAAAGTAATCGTCATTAAAATCGGGAATGCCCGTGTAAAAGCGAGCTTGCGCGAGATTCCACCCCTGAGCTTGGCACACCGTTCTTGACAGACAGAGAATATCGTAATTTGGATAGGTGTATCCGAACGCTTCACGTGCAACATGGAAGAGGTTTTGACCATCGATGAATGTGATTGCTCTTTTTACTTCGGGCTCGCTTGGCATTAGCCCTCCTAAAAATAACCCCACCCGGGCCATCTCTGGCAAGTCGGGCGGGGAGCAATTTGTTAACAGAACTATAACAGATTAGGGTACGAAATGTCAATAGAAAGGGTGAATTCCGGGGATGTATGCCTCTGAATGGTGATGAGTAAGATAGAAGCAGTCCAAAGTCCAACGTCCAAGGTTGAAAGACAGTAACCGGTAATGCGTAACGAGTAATAGGTGACAGGCTAGTTGAGTGGTTGAATAGTTAAGTAGGAGGAGCTGAAAGCTGACCGCTGTTTGCTATCCCCGAAGTAGTTGAGTAAGGAATCGCGGGCTGATTGCTGAAAACTCTTGTAGTTTAACGTCGGGCGCAAGACCCGACGCTACGAACGGTCTCACGACTGAAAGCTTCCTTTCTTCCTGATACCTAGTACCTGATCCCTAGTACCTGCTTTTCACTGATTCCCAAGGAGCAGCCTGAGATAGCACGCGTCTCCGTCACTGTGCACGAAAGACCAGGATCTCCTCCTCGTGCAGGAAATCGTAGTGCATCACCCGTGCGCGCTTGGCCCGTTCGAGGGCGAACCCGCGTGCAGCAAGTCGCGCTTTCATCCGTTTGACATCGACCTTCCCGGGATGGGACATGTAGCTGGGATTGACGAGCAGCAATCCCTCTGGCTTCAGCGTTCTGCGAACGGAGGCGAACAACGTGTCCCAATCTGAGATGTGCTGCAGCACGTCGAACAGCAGCACTGCGTCGAGCGACCCTTTGGCGATCCAGTCAAGCGTTAGACTGCTGTCGGTCCGATGGACCTCAATGATATCGCGATGGCGGGATTCCGCGATCCGCTCCTGAAGCGACTGCAGATGCGAGACGCTCTTGTCGACCGCGATGACTTCGCCCCTCGGCCCGACGACCTGCGCTAGAGCAAGCACGTAGCCCCCCGGACCACAGCCGAAGTCGAGCACCCGATCGCCGTCGCCAATCCCCAGCGCGCGGAGGAACGCCGCCCCGTCCTCGCGTACCCACGCGTCAATCCCTTCTGTCGATCCATCCTGAAAGCGCACCACCATCGATCACCCCGAGACATTGTATCCGAAGGGCCGAGCAACCAGCTAGGTGAACGGGGTTGCGTCTTGCAAGTAAACACCGCGGCGAATGCCGTGGAGGCATACCTCTGAATGGTGATGAGTAAGATAGAAGCAGTCCAAAGTCCAACGTCCAGCGTCCAAGGTCGAAAGACAGTAATGAGTGAAGCGTGATGAGTAATGGGTGAAAGGCCAGTTAAGTGGTTAAGTAAGGAATCGCGAGCTGATCGCTGACCGCTGAAAACTGCCTCTCTTCCTGATACCTAGTACCTGGTACCTAGTACCTGATACCTGCTTTTGTGCCCCTCGAATTCCCAACCACGGATGCACACGGATAGACAGGGATGAATTTAGGAAAAGACCATCCTTGTGAACAAGCATCAATCAGTGTACATCAGTGTTAATCCGTGGTTCCGATCGTGCGCCTGTGTTAGTCAGTGGTGCAGGGAATAAGGTTTATGCCTCTTGAATTCCCTCGAATCCCAAATGTTAGGTGTCAGTTCGACGAGGACACGAGAGAGACGATCTGTGGGCGCAGCTCCCTGATCACGGTTTCGAAGGTAGGCAACTCAGGGATCAATGGGTCAAGCCACTGCTGCCACGTCTTCTCGACATAGGCGAGCATCGTCTCCTGGAAGAAGCTCTCTGGCCCTTCGAAGCTGACGTTCCGCACGGCACACTTCTCATGTAAGAATGACAAGAAATCGGATAGGTCCATCTGCTCTCCGTAGGTCCCCATTACGCGCCAAAGATCGTAATAGTCACGAGCGCGTGAGCGACTCCATCCTCGTTCGTGAAGCTTATCAGTGTGTTGAAGAATCGCACGAAGCTTCTCCGCAACGATCTCCTCCAGTGCATACGTCTGGACCTCGGCTTCGAGTAGCTCCCCGTATCCGTGGATTACCTTCCTGTTCTGTACGGGTTTGAGCACTTTCTCGTCCATCGTGATTTCGATCATGAGGCGCGTGTGAGTTTGCCTGTGCCATGGAAGGCAGGCGCGAATCGCAAAGGCTTCTTGGCCTCCCGGGTGCGGCTCCCTCTCGGTGTACCGTTGGCAAGCGATCTCTACAGGGGCGTACTCGTCAAGCAACGCTGATGCTGCGTCACAGGTTCCCTGGATTGCCCGTTCCAGCACATCGCCGGTGGGGATGCCTTCCATGCCGGAGAAGTCGAGATCCTCCGAGAAGCGATAGTCACCAAAGTAGCATTTCTTAAGCGCAGTCCCACCCTTGAAGGCAAGTGTGTCGCGGAGCGATTTGACTTGCTCGATGCCAGCGAGAATCCACGAGAGGAGATAATCCCGTTCAAGGATATCCCACGAAACTCCTATCTGCTTTCGTGCTTCCAAAAGACGCAGGCGAAGTGGCCTCATGTCCCGACCTTTCCGGGGAGGTTTTCCTGGATCATCCATCGACGGTTGCAGGGACCCTTGCAAGGTCCGGTTGGATCAAGCTTTCGATATCCGTTAATCGGTAGTCGTGCAAGACGATCAAGGCGAACCGGATGAACGCCCTGCTCTTCGAGCACCCATCCCAAGCGTCTGCAGGTCGCCGCATCCAGCTTCTCGGCGTAGGCAATGATTCGCTTGAGATCCAATTGGTTCCCTCTCACCTCAAACGCATGGAGAACCTCGCCAAAGTCCCCACAGTATTGCGGCTTGGACAATCCGTCAAGCAACGTACGCTCGGGATCGCTAATCGTCACACTGGCCTCCCCGATCCAGACGGTCATCGTGCCAAAGAATCGCTCCGGCTTAACCTGGATAAACTGATAGATCGTATCAGCTATCGGATAACCGCGCTCTTTGCTCTCGGGTCCCCGTACTCGGGGCACGGAAACATCGGTGGTTGTAAGGACAAAGACCTTCCTTGGGATCTGTTCCGTAAGACCGTGGTAGTGTAGGGCGGACCAGTGGCTGATCGCGGCAGGGTTAACTAGCGCCATAGCGATTTCGAATTCGTGGGCTGCTGTGACACCGGGGACTGAAGACGAAAGAGTATAGAGCCCCTTGCGTAGAGAAACGATCCATCCGTTGCGGCGAAGGTGATAGAGCGCTTCCAACAGGTACGAGGCTCTGAGGCCAACGCGGGGGCTGAGCTCACGAGCACGTTCCGTGGAGAAGATGCGGTCGCCTTTGGAGGCCAAGAGCCGTACGAGATCAATGCCGATGTGAGACTTCTTTGGTTTTTGATCACTATTCATTGGACGTTCTCCAATATTCACCAAGGGAAATCGTCAGCGTTCTTTGTCAATATTTTATGGCATATATTGGAGACTGTCAAATGATCGCACTATATGAACTATTCTAGCTTACGGTTACCGGGTATACCGTTGTATTTTGCGGGTGACGGGCCCCATGAAGTAAAGGGATTAGAATCACTTCACCCCGTGAAATACAGAGCAGAACAAGATTTCACAGGGCAGGAGTTTGTTGGGTTCGTTGGGAGAAGCAGTTAAATAGGGAAATCGTTGATTGGTCGAATGGTTGAGTAAGGAATCGCGAGCTGATTGCTGAAAACTGATTACTGAAAACCTGTAATACGCGAACGGTTTGTCTATACCTCTTTCTTGGTTTCCTCTGCGTCCTCTGCGCCCTCCGCGGTTAAAAGAATGAAGAAGATGTTTTCCCGCGTGTCCTCTATGGAAACAGGCTCTGGTGTTACAGACCAGCAGCATCTTCTAGCTATTTCTTACAGGGTCGCTTCATTCTTCTATCTTCTCCACGACAATCGTGCACTCGGTCACGAGTGCGGCGATGGCGCCGATAGCAGCCAGTGTCGGCAGCAGCACAGCATCTACCACACCGAGTGTCAGTGGCATCTCGATCAGGGTCTTTCCTTCCTTGTTCTTGATGGTGACACGGCGAATGTTCCCACGTGTTGCGATAGGGATACATGGCGATGAACCATAATTCCGGAGAGGTATACCATAATCCCTCAAGAAACAGCCTGAAATAAGGTTTATGTTCCTCGAATTCCAAGGTTCACCATAACCACGACAGCCATCGCCAAGCAGAAGCAAGCGCTTAAGTTGATCGATACCGTCGTGGTGTAGACAGAACACTGCATCACAATTCTTGAGTAACTTCGCATCCCAACACGGTTTCTGCCATTATGAGGTCAGGAACTTCGGTCTAGATGGAATGGCTTGAACGCTTCGGCAACGCACAGATTCGAACGAGGGCCGAGGAGGACCCCGCGCTGGCAGGGGTTTTGAACGATGCCTTGGCTAGAATCTACTACCTGCTTGAGAAACTCGGGTGTCCCTACCAACTGGCCGCCGAGCTCACGCGTTCCAGTGAGTACATGATTCGGATGCGTGTAGAATACCGGAACAAGGCCGAGCGGGACCGGATTTGGGACAGGGCGGCGCAAATTCTGGAAGAGGCACGGACCAACGGTAACGTAAACATCCTCTGCGGCATCAATCCGTTAACTTGAGAAGAGATCCCATTAGAGATAGACGAAATGACACACGTGCCAGGCGGTGTTGAGAGTCCAGCTTACAGCAAGTGATGCATTGACTACGGCCGCAATTTGCTTGCCTTTGATTAGGATGTAAAACGGACCTACCACTCCCAGGAACCTGAGAAAGACAAGAAAGCCTAGGTCAACACTCTTCCCTTTGAACCAGGGAATATAGTAGAGGCCTTGGATTACATACCCGAGAAGCGCCAGGAACACGAACACTCGCGGATCCAACCCATGCTTGTGAGCAAGGCGTCCCGCTCGTTCCACCCACTTCAAAACAGTCCTCTTTAAGAACCCTCTCACTGGAATGTTACCCACCTGGTGTGGTATTGCGCTCTAAACCTCTCTTTTCATTGAACGTTGAACTGACCCGTTAGAGGTTTAGCCGCTACAGTAAGATACCCGATCCGCGGCGCAAACGCAAACCGAAACGATCCCTGTTTACTCTCTCACTTTCGCTCAACCTCTTGCCTCTTCTTACTCGGACACTTCGCCCTCCCTTATAAAGCCTGTGTAAAGAGAATGTGAGAGTCGGGAAAACACTCCTTCTTCTGAATGCGGGAAACGATCGTGATTTCTGGTATTATGTCTTTCCTATGGAACAGCATGCGGGCAATCCACTTCTGCGGCATAGACTGTTACCACTGGGCGAGGCTCTCCTCACCGCCCTTATTTGGTCTTCCTCGTTCGTGGGGGTGAAGGTAGCCTTGGCTTACACCGGCCCGTTCACCGTGGCTGGGCTGCGCTACTTTCTCGCCTTTCTTTTCCTTTGCCCCTGGCTGTGGCAGCGCCTGCAATCCTCCACACCTCTTACCCGGCTGCAGTGGTCACGCTTCACCCTCATGGGCCTCGCGCAGTACACGATCGGAAACGGTGCCCTGTTTCTCGCCTTAAAGACAGTTTCAGCAACCACCGGCTCCCTTGTCCTGTGCTTGGTGCCAATCCCAGTGCTACTACTAGGAATCCTACATCTCAAGGAACGACCCAATCGCCTCCAGTTGCTGGGGCTTACCGTAGCGATCGGAGGAAGTATCTTGTTTTTCTCGCCGGGGTTGAAACTGGGAGAGCCACTCGCCGTTGGTCTTCTCGGTGTTGCCGTCCTCAGCTTCTCCGCGTTCCCTGTGCTGGGGCGAAAGATCGCCCGCAATCGGCAGGTGGCAAATGTGACTCTGACGGCGCTACCACTGGGAATCGGCGGCGGAATCCTTCTCATCCTCGCTGGTGCTGTGGAGGGAATCCCTCACATGCCACTCTTTGCTTGGGGGGTTATCTTGGGGCTCGCATTGGTGAACACCCTGACTGCTTATCTCCTGTTTAACCACTCGTTACAGCATCTCACCGCCGTTGAGGCAAACCTGATGCTAAACCTCACTCCACTCGGTACGGCGATCATCGCCTGGGGAACCCTGGACGAGCGGCTCCTCCCGGTTCAGATCGCTGCGATGTTTTTGGTTATAGCAAGCGCCAGTCTGTACAGTGGCGGCGAAATGAGTGTAACCGTTCGTGAAAGACGATCACAAAACTCTGAATCTTCACGGGTTTCCAAGGCCTGAGCATCCTATATGAATGGTATTGAACTTCTCTAAAATAATCCCGGGATCATCTCTAAGAAAGCGCAGAGAAGTTAGACTTACGTGTCAAGGGTGGCGGGATCCTGTTTGTAGTAGAGACTCAACTCGTCGTAGAGCTGAGGAATCCTTTCCTTCAGTTGCAGTGGCTTCTCGAAGAAGAACTCGGTTGCCACGGCAAAGAACTCGGCCGGATTGGTTGC
>JAUVYF010000142.1 GCA_030603215.1 Candidatus Bipolaricaulota bacterium | reverse complement strand
GTCGAATGCGGCGTCAGCGATCTCGATCCTGTCGTTTGTCCCTGCAAAGCTGCCCAGCGACACACACAATACAAGTATTAGCAGCTGGCATATCACTTGTTTCTTCAAGACACTTTCCTCCTTGTGTTCTTGCCAGATATCATTCACAAACGGCACTTTGGAATCAACTACTCCGAACCATCAACGGGTAATCGGCAGACTTCTTGCACGCAGCTATTTAGGGCTTCTTTTGAGATGGGAGCTCGAAATGGTCAATCATAAGGGTATCATTACAGTGAATTACTCCAGAAGGAAGATCGATGCACATTGATATTCTGGCAACCGAGTCTCTTGGTGTCCGTGGATTGTGTTGTCTTGTCAACATTGATAATCGAAGAATTCTCATTGACCCAGGAATTGCTCTGGGATACCTGCGCCACGGACAGCTTCCCCATCCATTTCAGGTTGGTGTTGGCTCAATGATCCGGAGCAACATCATCTCTGCTCTGGAAAGCGTCACTGATGTTGTTATTAGTCACTTCCATGGCGACCATGTTCCATTGATTGACGCCAACCCTTATCAGATGCCAATGCCCTCCGTCGCTCATTTGCTACGAGAACCGCGGTTATGGGCCCCAAGTCGGGAGGATCTTCCCTGCGTTATGCGACAGCGTAGAGACGCGATTGAAAGGGCCTATGGGGCTCGTCTACACGAAGTAGAGGGGACCACAGATGGTCCTCTCTCCTTTTCTACGGCGATGCCACACGGTGAATACAAGAACGGTCTGGGCAGCGTCATGATGACACGAATTGAGGAAAACGGCTTTGCCTTTGTGCACGCCTCAGATATTCAACTCTTGGAACGACACCCTATTTCCCAGATAGTGCAATGGAAACCAGATGTTGTTTTGGCATCGGGCCCACCCATTTACCTGTCGCAATTAGCGGAAAGCTGTCGTAAGAAAGCCTGGCAAAACGCTCTCTACTTGGCTAACCGAGTGCCCTTCCTTGTTATAGATCACCACTTGCTGCGGTGTCAAGAGGGGATCGAATGGTTGGATGGACTTGATGCTAAGACAAGAAACCGTGTCGGGTGTGCGGCCGATTTCATGGGGGAAAGACGACGTTTCCTTGAAACGTGGAGAAGGAGACTATATAAAGAGTTGCCTGTACCGCAAGGGTGGCATACAGACTACGCTCACGGTAAAACAGACACCGGTAATTACCAGCGCTGGCGAGATTGGGATCTCTCACAAATCTGTGACCCACGCGAGAAAGAGGAAAACGCAAACAATGAATCAACAGACACTAAATGAGGTTTGCAACTGGTTCGACGATTATGTGAACCGTTATTGCCAAGGCAACGGAAGGCTTCACCCAATGTTACAACTCAAGTTTGATCACAGCCTACGTGTAGCCGTAGATTCTCGTAAGATTGCTTCCGCGCTTGGTTGGCCGGACAAGGATGTGAGAACCGCGGAAGCGATCGGTATCCTTCATGATGTGGGTAGATTTCCACAGTTCGCGAAGTTTGGCACCTTTTTTGACACAGACTCCGTCAATCATGGCAAGTATGGTTACGGGGTTGCCGGCGAGTCAAAGGTTCTAGCTTCATGCAGCCCTAAGAAGAGGGAAGTAATCCTGAATGGAATCCGCTATCACAACTGCCGCGTCATCCCCACGGAGCTTAAACCGGAAAGCTTACGGTTTCTTAAACTGATTCGTGATGCAGACAAGCTTGATATCTTCTACGTGCTAAGTGATGCAATTCGTAACAAGCGATTTGTGGAACACCCAGAGCTCCTGTTGAATGCGAATCCCGAAGGTCCGGCAAACCCCAAACTGCTACAAGAGATACGCGAGCAACGTTCCGGCTCATACAAGAACATCGATTCTCTCATAGACATGAACCTGCTACAGGTAACATGGGTGTATGGCATCAACTATTCCCCTACATTCCGCTGTATTGCCGAACGTAGACTCTTGGAGGGTATTAGAGCTGTTATGCCTAATGACCCAGAAATCCAGGAAGTAATCACTGCCGCGCGCGAATTCGTCACGGACAAACTCTCCGCGTAGAAAAAGCACCAACCCGTAACTTCTCTATTGACAGACTAGTTAAGGTTAGATAACATGAATCTATTGCCGGGGTGGCGGAATTGGCAGACGCGCATGGTTGAGGGCCATGTGGACATTAACGTCCGTGCGGGTTCAAGTCCCGCCCTCGGCACCAATACGTAGAACAAGGCCGATCATGCGAATCTTACTAGATGTTATGGGTGGTGATTCCCCACCAGAAGAATTGATAAAGGGGGGCGTCGCCGCTGCACATGAAACAAACGTCGATATTCTGTTTGCTGGCAACGTACAAACCATCCGTGCTGTGCTTGCGCGAATCCACGAACAAGAAGGGAGCCACCTCTCCATCCTTCCTACGACACAAACAATTGCCATGGCTGACCCGCCAGTACAAGCAGTGCGAAACAAACGTGACTCCTCCCTTGTTAGAGGCCTTGTCGCATTACGAGATAAGCAAGTCGATGGCTTTGTCTCCCCGGGGAATACAGGCGCGGTAGTCGCCGGATCGATCTTCACCCTCGGAAGACTTCCAGGCATCCTGCGTCCTGGAATAGCTGCTTCCCTTCCCACCCTGTCCGGACAGGAGATCGTCGTAATCGATGTAGGAGCAAACGTAGATTGTGACCCCAAACACTTTGAAGGCTTCGCAATGATGGGAGCAACCTATGCGGCTGCCCTCAAAGGGATTGACGAGCCAAAGATCGCTCTGTTGAGCATTGGAGAGGAGCGAGGAAAGGGAAACAAACTCAACTATCGTGCTTATGAACGATTGGAAGCCAGCTCACTTAGATTCATGGGCAACGTTGAGGGTCACCACCTTCTCACCGAGAGACCTGTGGATGTTGTGGTCTGTGATGGATTTGTTGGAAATGTCTACCTGAAGGCAGTAGAAGGAGGAGTATCAGCTGTCACAGCCCTGTTGCGAAGAAGCATTAACGCCAGTGCTCGCGCAAAAGTGGGGGCTATATTGATGCAACCTGTCTTTAG
>JAUVYF010000025.1 GCA_030603215.1 Candidatus Bipolaricaulota bacterium | reverse complement strand
TTCGATACATGTACTCTCGCACTTTTCCCGATGGTCCTGGCGCTATTGAGTGTCCACAATTCCCATTGACCACCGTTGTCACTCCTTGACTCAAGAACTCCTTCAAGGTGGGCCGAGAGAGGAGGGTCAACTCCGCGTGCTCGTGCGGGTCGATAAACCCAGGTGCAATGACCTGCCCTTGAGCGTCTAGCTCATACTTCGCTTTTCCTTTGACGTGACTATCAATACTCGTAATTCGATCCTCATTAATGGCGACATCGCCAAAGTATCCAGGGTTGCCAGTGCCATCAGCAATAAAGCCGTTGCGGATTACTACATCAAATTGTGCCTTCTTTGTCATGACTTTAACCTCCACTCTGTTTTAGTATCAAATCCCGAGGGTCGGGTCCAGCGCATCTCGCAGGCTATCGCCGACTAGATTGAATCCAAGCACTGTAAGCATGATTGCAATGCCAGGGGGCAATCCAAGCCAAGGATTGACAACGATGAATTGTTGTGCTTCTTGCAACATAGACCCCCAGCTTGGCGTGGGAGGGCTTATTCCAAACCCTAGGAAACTCAGTCCGGCTACGATAATGATATTGACCCCGATCTGCATCGTGGTAACGACGAGAAGTGGTGCCATGGAGTTTGGGATAATATGTCTAATGATTGTGTAGAAGTCTCCTGCTCCCGAAGCCTTGGCGGCAGTGATGTAATCAGATTCTCTAATTGACAGAACTTCGCTACGGATGATTCGCGCTGGCGCTAGGCCAAATATTCCCAGGGTAATGATGAGCATCTTGACGCTAGATCCGAACATACCTATGATGAAGATGACGAGAATCAAGTAGGGGACCGATCCTATTACTTCCAGAAAGCGCATGATCACAGAATCGACTATGTTCCGGTAGAATCCCGCAATAATGCCTAGCAAGCCACCCCACACCATGTTGAGTAGCGTGGCCCCGGCGCCGATTCCCAGTGCCACGCGAGATCCAAAAAAGATCCGACTCATGAGATCCCGTCCATAGTCATCAGTGCCGAATAGATGAAGCGCGGAGGGTCTCTCGAGAGTGTGCATGAAGTCCATATCAATTGGATCATGGATCGCATAGAATGGGGCAAAGATAGCAATCAGAATAACCACGCAGATTATAACCCCCCCAGTAATTCCCTTTGTATCACGGCTTAGCTTCTCCACGGCATGCTCCCAGTACCCACGCGAGGCTCTCTCCTTTTTCTTGGTTCTTCGACAAACGCTCCACAATGCACCAGTCCAAGTTAGAGCAATGGAAATATATAGGAGGAGACTGGACACAACTTCTCCTCTACTAGAACACCAGACTCCCCAGAGCAACCCTTGCTGCCCAGCTAATAGTGCAGTTACCCCTTCTATGAGCAGAAGGCCCACATAACAGAACCCGGCTTTCCACCGACGACGCAGCAAATGACCGCTCCCTGGCAATAAGACGGTTAACACAAATACGATCAGCGTCTTCTTACTCATAGGTGATCCTCGGATCGACAAGCGCGTAGAGGAGGTCAACAACAATGTAGCCAAACACGGCAGTAAATGCGGACAGAAGGGTGAGTCCAATTATTAGAGGCTCATCCCGACGGGAGATCGCCTCAAACATGAGCCGGCCTAGTCCCGGCCATGCCGTTACGGTTTCGGTCAGTACTGCTCCGCCTAGGAACCCACCAATTTGGATGCCCACATTGGTAAGCACAGGAAGCATAGCATTGCGAAAAGCGTGTTTGACGATCACGATCCGGGCTTTGAGACCTTTCGCTCGGGCAGTCCGCAGATAGTCCTGGTTCAGAATCTCCAGCATGCTCGATCGCGTCAGTCGCGTATTCAACGCTAGCTGTATCGCAGCCAGAGCAACTCCAGGTATGATAAGGTGTCTTACGCCATCCACGGTTGCAAGCGACCAACCGCCGATCGTTGCCCCACGACCTGAAATCGGAAGTATGCCGAGTTGAACACCGAATACGCTCATCAGAATGATCGCCAGCCAGAAGACAGGCGTGGATATACCGACTAACGCAACCAGACTGATCGCATAATCCAGGGGCCTACCACGCATAAGGGCAGAAATAACTCCAAACGGAATGGAAATGATTACCGTAAGAAGAAGGGCAACAAGGCCTAATTCGATCGATGCCCTAGCACGCTCTATGATTAGATCTCGTATCGGGGCCCGATAGGTGAGCGATTTTAGTCTCCCAGAGAAGAGGCCGGTTAATAAGCGGGCGAATTGAATGTAGTACGGGCGGTCCAGCCCGAACTCATGGCGAATGATTTCTACAGTGTCAGGAGTAGCTGTCATCCCAGCGAGAAGACGTGCTGGATCGCCCGGAGCAAGCTTGATGAACACGAACACTAGCAGGGAAACAAAGAACAACACAAGGATCATCTGCAGCCCTCGACGGATTGCGTAGCCCAGCATCTTGAGGGCTATCCTTCCTGATAGCGGGTAAGAAAATCGATATATGAAATCTGTGTCTCCACGATTCCCGCAATCTTTTCGTTCCCTTCCACAACAATGTACTCATCGGGACTGTGAGCCCGGTTTCCGTGTCCCATCATTCCGAAGATGAAGGGCCGATTCAGAATACCTTGGAACAGGGAAAATGGTGCGCTGCCAGCAAGGCGCGGCCAGATCCGCGGAGAAACGTCAAATGCCCTACACGTATTGATCGCTGCCTGGACGATTGGCTCCCTCACTGAAACTCGCGACCAAGGATAACCCTGATTTAGAACCGTGACCCGTATGTCCGAATAGCCGTGTTGATTGAGGTGGGTACGCAGTTGCGCAAGCATCTTCTCCCGCGTTTGATTGGGCACCAAGCGTATGTCCATCTTTGCTGTTACTTTGTGCGGAATCACTGTCTTTGACCCTTGCCCGGTGTAGCCTCCCTCAATACCATTGATGTTGAGCGTCGAGTTGTACAGGTAGGCTTGCAGTAAGGCTTCTCGATCGTCTTCGGGAATAGCAAATTCGCGAACACGGTTTCCCTTCTTAGTGGGGAGAGGATCAAATGTGACTGCTAGCTGTCGAATGAGATCTTGTTCCTGCGAAGTGGGGTCAGCGACGTCTTTGTAGAAACCTTCGATTAGCGCTCGCTTGCCATCAGAAAGAGTTCGCAGAACGTTAACCATTCGCCACGCGGGGTTGTCAATCCACGCCATGTTACTGCCGTGAATGTCGAATTCCTGCGGTCCTCGTCCCCAAGCTTCTCCGGAGCATTCCAACTCAAAATACAGAATCCCCTTTGTACCAAGATAGAGATCCAGATCACCTTTCTCATCTTGAAGGAAGAATGGGAAGAAGATTGCAGATGCTCTTGAAAGCTCTTCCTTGCGTTGTTGCAGAAAGTCAGGCAGGCTTGGGCTTCCAAGCTCTTCTTCGCCTTCCGCCAGCAGGAGTAGATTAACTGGGAGTTGTCCATTGACATTTCTCATTGCCTTGACCGCGTTAAGGAAAACAACGAGAGGTCCTTTTGTGTTGTAGGCGCCACGATTCACGATTGAGTGGACTTCCCCGCACTCCAACTCCATTGGCACGATATTGGCTCCCATAGGGGGAGATGACCACTGGTCGGCATCGTCGTAAGGCTGGGTGTCGTACATGAAGTAGCAAAGCAATGTCTTTTCCGCCTCGCAATTATACTCGCCGTATACGATAGGGTTTCTTTCTGTCTTCACCACCTCTGCCTTCTGACCTGTGCTTTCCTCAAACAGCTGGGCCACAAGATCTGCACACTCAGGAATTCCGACGTTTTGTGGGCTAATGCTGGGCTGTTGGAGGAGTCGCTTGAGGTCTGTTAGGACATCATCGTTGTGGTTAACGATATAGTTCTTAAGCTGTTGTGAACAACGAACCATGAATATCCTCTCTCCTTCACGTTCTTCCTTGTTATTCGAGAGAACCTAGTCAAGATCGAAGAAACAAAGAACCGGGGCCCGAAGGCCCCAGGCTCTTTGTTTTTCGATGCTAGTCGGAGACCCATACGTTATTGAATGGTGTACAAAGTGGGAATGGAATCATCTCCGTTGAACTCACAGTATAGTCTTGAACGCGCTCATTGACTCCACGAATGAGCGAATCGTGATAAAGAGGCAGAATCGCATAATCTTGCCCCACGGCGATGCGTTGCACGGCTATATAGATAGCTTCCCGTATGTCGAAATCAGAATTGGTATTGGCTATTTCAAGCAGCAGATCGACCACATCGTTCTCGTAGCAGGTGAGGTTGTATCCACTACTGGTACACGCTGAATCCGAGCCGCGGAACATGAACGACAGGAATTCGTACGGATCAAGGCTTGTAGAAACTCCCACCCAACCGATGAGGAACATGCCACATTTGCCGGCAAATAGTAGTTCAAGATAAGCGCCGAACTCCAATTGTGATACTTCTGTATCAAGGCCATTTTGCTGGAGGTTTGTCGCGATTATGGTTGCTAGCTTTCTCCGGTTTGGATCTGGTGGTGAATAGACAACCGCCTTGAAATCGCTGGGAATAATGCCATTTTGCTTGAGTCGGCTAAAGGTTGCTCTAGCTTCCTCATCATTCTCCCGCAGGGCACTGTTTGCCATCAACCATGGTTCGTCATTTGCCCAAAGTGGTGGAGGAACCATTCCATACGCACGGGAGGCGCCACCATAAGGAAAGATTGCTTTGACAACCCCGTCCAAGTCAAAGGACTGAGCAACCGCTTTGCGGAACTCAAGGTTGTTGTAAGGAACAAGCTGACCACCGAAACCCATGAACTGCGTATTGAGGCCTGTTCGCATGCGAACGTCGATACCTTCAAGGGACCTGAAGTGCTCGATATCTTGAGGAAGCATTGTGTCTGTGATGTCAATTCCACCCTGTTCTAGCTCTAGTTCTGCGGTGGTAACCTCAGGGATAACGCGGATGACGACCTTGTCGAGATTGGGGGTTTTTAGCCAGTAGTTGGGATTACGGACCAACGTTACTGACGAGCCCTTTACCCACTCTTTCAGCATGTACGGACCGCTCCCCACTGGATTGGAATCGAACGCCTCAGCGCCTATCTGTTCAAATGTATCATGGGGAACGATACGAACGACAAGAGAGGTAAGGCCAGGCGGGAAAGGATCCGTTGCACAGATCTTCACCGTGTACTCATCGACTACTTCCACTTGATTGATCCATTTGAACATGCTCAGCTGTGGGGAAGCATTCTCAGGATCCATGGTCCAATCGATCGTGAATTTGACATCATCGGCAGTCAGCGGTTCGCCGTTGCTGAATGTAATGCCTTCGTTCAGATAAAAGGTGAATTCCTTCGCATCCTTTGAGATGCTCCAAGACTTGGCAATGAATGGAGCCAACTCAAGGGTCTGCGGATTCACCGTGACTAGACTGTCGAAGATACTGTTGGTTGCATAATAGCCATAGATCCCCTTTCCCAGCATTGGGTTGAGGTGAGATAGGGTCTGGCGAGCAGATATTGTAAGCGTACCTCCCATATTCTCAGAAAACCCTGCTGTAAACACCACCATAAAACTAAACAGTACAATCATAATGCCTACTAGCGAGTGTCGCATCATACTCTTCTCCTTCTAAGACGGACTTAAAGCATCCATGATTCTTCCGCTATTACCACTAAGATTCTGTCTGTTTAGAGAATACCACCCCCTCCTTATAACAAGGCTCGATTATAGGGACAAAACATACGCCGTTCCTAGTGCCGTTTCTAACGGATTCAGCACCTTAAGCCCCTGAACCTCTGTGATCCCTCGCTCTGCCAGCAGGAACGCATAGCTCATACACCCAACAAAAAACGCCGGGGTGTGGAGGTTCTGTATTAGCTGGTTTACGCGGTTGATGGCTTCATCTGGTTGTTCTATAACCGTTTTTACCCCGATATTCAGTGGAAGCACGGTCTCAACCTGCGCCTTACAGCCCATGGTTTCCGCCATCTGCCATTCATGTTTGACAAGCGCTTCCTGAATGGTGACGACAGAAAAACTCTTGTACATTATTGCAGCTGTGGTGTAAACAGATCGTGCTGGCCCGATTACCGGAATGGAGAGGGAGTGACGCAGTTCATCGATTGCGATATCGGCGAAACAGCCGATGATAAACCCATCGAACTCCCGTTGGCGCTGCTTGGCCAAGGAGACCGTAGGACCAATAGCGTTGAGTTCATCCTCCTCCGATTCTATGGTCAGTGGGGCTTTCGCAACGGTAAGAATATCGAGCTTCAATCTAGGGGCCAACCTCTGTAAGATGGAGAGACGCCTATCTTCCTCCGCCGGATCAAGCCCCGTACCGGGAATCAGATAGCCAAAATGCTTCATGTCTAGCCTATCACCACCCTAATTGAATAATAACGGGATCCCACAAATTTGTCAATCGCCGGTTCAGGAGAGAAGGAGGAGTAAGCAGTTAAGCTTCGGTATGCATCTATGTCAAGGTTTCCCCCTGCGTGGTTTGCTATCCGCATGCCTTGTGATCGCTAGTGCCTCCCTTCTCTCTCAGCTGACCACCATATAGGTGTTGGGAGTAGGGGACGACTTTCGAACTTTTGAGTGGCCTAGGGCGAGCGATCTCCAGGAGCTTGTCGTGGCGAACAGGTCATGATACCGGCTACCGTACGGTCCCTGGGAGTAGTGGATACCTTTTGAAGTATTGAGTGGCCGACTAGCTGTGTTCTTGATAGGTAGGCCGTTGTTTTTGAGCTTTCTCTGTACATTCGGTACAATAAACAATAGAAGAAAAGATCTTCTTGTCTCACTGGAGACTATTTCCGCCATAGAAGACCGTCTGTTCTGTGCTACAGAGACCCTGTCTCTAAATGAGCTAATCGAGGAGAACCGCTTTCCTAGAGCACTGGGCCCCCAAGTGTGCTGGGGTGGCATCTCCCTGTAGCGAGGAGGGCTGGTGAATACCGGAGGAACACAGAGGGATCATCATGGATACTAGCTATCTTCGCACACCTCACCGAACGACAGATGAAACAGAGGCCCGCCTCTGGGCGGAGGATGAGCAGGTGTACGAAATATTAACCAGATGCGAGACGTTTGAAGAGGCACGAGAGCCCCTTGCAGCGTATCTGGAGGAGCGTGAATGGGAATATCGCGAGGGCGATCTCGACCTTTGCGACATCGAGATTTCAAAGGCACTGGAGGCGATTGGCGTCTTCAAAGACCTTATCTCCCCAAGAAATGAGGACCTTGCAGGATTCAGTACACTGCGCCTCCTTTGGCGGCTTGCAAAATCTGGCGCAGCGCAAGCGCACGTAGGCACGGGGTTCATCGACGAGCTTGCTCATCTATCTAGAGCAATTAACGGGCGGTCTGGCATCGGAGAGGGGTGGGCTGGACCGCGTCTACGCGAACTAGGATTGCAGACGAATGAGTACATCGAATTGGAAGGGCGAGCTGCTGGACGGGCACGCTCTCGCTACCTCGATGGTATGGCTTCAGCAGTGCAAGAACAGATAGGACGCTTTGAATCGGGTTTGGAACCGGCAGGAGTAGCCCGTCAAATGGCAAATCGCGAGAAGATCCTGGCTTATTTCGGAGGATCAGCGCGCGACTGGAGGAACTCCAAATGGCAATTGGCACACATCCTGCGAGGAGAGGCTGGTGTGAAAGCATTGCGTGCGCTGGTTCCGCTTTCCCCTGAGGAGAATGAGTCCGTTGAGTTGGCCGTCAAGCAAGGAATCCCGTGGGCTGTCACACTATACTACCTATCTCTCTTCAACTTCGAGAGCGCGGATCGATTAAACGATAGTCAGGTCCGCTCCCAAGTGATTCCCCCTATCGACACGGTCCGACAGATGATTGAGCACCGAACGGATCGCAAAGAGTGTTTCGACTTCATGGGGGAACACGACACATCCCCGATTGATCTTGTAACGCGGCGCTACGCAACGATCGCTATTGTGAAACCCGTGGATACGTGTCCGCAGATCTGTGTGTATTGCCAGCGTAATTGGGAGATTAGGAATCCAGTCCTTTCGGATATGATCCCAAGCGAACCTGAAATAGACGCGGCCTTAGACTGGGTAGCTTCCCATCCATTCCTCATGGAAGTCTTGGTTACTGGTGGTGACCCTTTTATCCTCTCCGATGAGCAACTTGAGTACTTGCTGAAGCGGCTCGCTGCGATGTCACATCTGACGAGTATCCGCCTTGGTACTCGAATCCTGGTTACGATGCCTATGCGCATCACCGATCGTCTTGCCGCCCTTATTGGGCGGTACATCGAGCCGGGCCGTCGGAATGTTTCCGTGGTCACCCACGTACAAAGCTCGGCGGAGGTTACTCCTGAACTCGCCGCAGCAGTGCATCGTCTACGAAAGCACAGAATCTCCGTCTATAACCAACAGGTCTTCACGATACATACCAGTCGTCGGTTCCAATCAGTGGCAACTCGGGTCGCCTTGATGCAAGTTGGCATTGACCCGTACTACACGTTCTACCCAAAGGGCAAGAAGGAGCACTCTGCATACCTAGTTCCAATTGCGAGGATTCTCCAAGAGAGAAAAGAAGAGGCACGTCTTCTTCCGGGATTGTTCCGCACTGATGAACCAGTCTTTAACGTTCCCAGGCTTGGCAAGCATCACCTGAGGGGATCACAGGACCGTGAGCTGATCGGGATAAGGCGTAGTGGGCGACGTGTCTACTTGTTCCACCCCTGGGAAAAGGGAATTGCACCTGTGAAGCCCTGGCCTTATGTCGATACAGCGATCACGCATTACCTGGCCCGTATGGAGCAACTTGGAGAGGACCCAAAAGCGTACGAGAGCATCTGGTACTACTACTAACTCCCAACTAGCTAAAGCTACTTGCCATTCCGCTCTACCTCTTCACTTTCGCTTCTATTTCAAATCTGCCCTGTGCCACCACCTCTCGGTGAGTTCACTTTTTTCAAGCCTAACATCTGAACCAATCGACCCTAGCACTATTGAGCTTTAAAAGTAAATCGCCCCCAAGCAACACAAGAATTCCTCTGATGCGGAACGCGGAGAGCGCACGTAACCTGATCTTTCAGGTAGCAATAAGCCCAGATGGGATAGGAAGGTTGTACCGGGTTCGAAAGCCATCCTCTACGGCTCCCAGGGACTGACGGTACCCAGTGTCATACTCTGCTCCCTACAACAAGCTCCTCGAGATCGCTTGCCTTCGGCCACTCAAAAGTTCTAAAGTTGTCCACTAAGGGGTACAGTGTGGGAGACTAGCTCTAACCAGGTATATGAACCCCATTCTCAAGAAGCCATCACCGATGCACGTTTAGCAGCTCACTCATTTAGCGCAATTGCAGAACTGCCCCAAGAGGCTTTTGCAGTACTGGCCCTTGACGCTGGTAATAAGCCCATGGGGCCGGCCAAGATCGTAACGCTAGGCTTACTCGATCGAAATCAAGTCCACCCGCGCGAGGTGTTCTCAGATGCTCTCAAGGACCGAGCCGCCTCGATCATAGTTGCACATAACCATCCATCGGGTAATCCCAATCCAAGTTCCGAGGATATGGCTCTTACTAAGAGACTTGTTAGGGCTGGGGAACTTTTGGGCATCAAGGTACTCGATCACTTGATTCTATCCCCAGCTGGAAAACTCACTTCACTTAGAGCCAAAGGTCATATGTAATAAGAGAGCAAAGATGAGAACGAACAAAAGCATGGAGGCAAGAAGATCAAAGCGGGATATCTTACATTTTCGATGCCACCAAGAGTGTCGGGTGTCAATTCTATTCCTATCATCTCTGAAGATACTATGAGGAGTCGAGTGACATGAACCCTATCTCACGCTGCTCCTTGCCGAATCATGGTATGCGACGTCGGGAGCCCCCCAATATGTGCATTTGCAAGACTTGACCCAACACCTCTTGCGTAGCATAATCTTTGACAGCAATTGTCATTTCTGAACATATCGGAGCGTAGTGAAATGTCGAAAATCATATCTATTCATTCCTTTCGCGGCGGAACCGGAAAATCCAACACGACAGCTAATCTGGCCGTGTCCCTGGCCCAGATGGGATTGCGCGTCTGCGTCGTTGATACCGATATCCAATCTCCCGGCATTCATGTAATGTTTCAACTTAATCCCAAGGATATCAAGTTTTCATTAAATGATTTTCTCTGGGGCAAATGTGAAATCGAGCAGACCGCACATGAAGTGTTTACGGAAGATTCAAAGGGCAGAGTCTTTCTGATTCCATCGAGTATGCGAACCGGCGATATCGCCCGCGTACTAAAATTCGGGTATGACATTCAACTGCTGCGCGAGGGATTCATGAATATCATCTCCAAGCTCACGATTGATGTCTTACTTATCGATACCCATCCCGGCCTGAATGAAGAAACACTGATGTCGATTGCCCTCTCGGACGTGCTTCTGATTATCCTGCGTCCCGATGCACAGGACTACCAGGGGACGGCCGTCACTGTCGAAGTGGCCCGCCAGATTGAAGTTCCGCAAATGTATCTTCTTATGAACAAAGTGCCCGACCTTTTTGACAAGACCGAGACAATTGAAAAGGCTCAAGAGGCCTTTACCTGTCCCGTCATCGCCATTTTGCCTCATTCCGATGAGATGATGATGCTGGCCAGCAACGGAATATTCGTTCGACAATATCCCGATCACCCCATCACGCGTGAGATAGGGATGGTTGCGCAAAAAATTCTGGGGTAAGGGGAACAACGGCATGAGTCTGTCGAAAATCCGTCTGCCCAAGGGAATGCGCGCACTGGTTCTGATCATTTCCGCCGCGCTGGTATATGGATTTCTTAACGCATACTCCAATCGGCTGCTCCTGCCTTCGGCGCCCTTCATTGCACTTCGACCTCAAGTCGTTCTGCCCTTCTTCCTGGGATTGGTGTTTGGACCATGGGTAGGATTCCTGACCGGCTTTCTGGGAAATATGATTGGAGACGCATTGTGTGGATACGGATGCTGGACTTTCTGGAACTGGCATATAGCAAACGGAATTTACGGACTACTTCCGGGGTTGGCCTGTTATTTCGGCTTGAAAGAAATCCGCACGCTACGGAGATTTGTCATCATGGAAACCATTGTGGTAGCGACGAATCTAGTTGCCATCGGAGTTGCCGTCCTTGCGGATCTGTTCTGGCTGAAAACAATGCAATTCCCCGAATCACTGAATTCCTGGATATTGCCGGCGCTCATAACCAATATCGTGCTGTCTTTCGTTTTGGTGCCGCTATTGCTCGTATTTGTCAAGTTCATCGTGATTACCGTTGAAACACGAATTACGCTGGTGCTGTCCTGGCTTATAGTATCGATTGTTGTGATCTCCGCCACTGCCGTAACCTGGACTGTTTGGAATGATTTGACCTCACAGGCCGCTTCGGTACAGGCGTTCTATTCGGCTGGTATTGTGACAGTGCTGGTCGTGATTATCGGTTTCCTCATTTCGGTTTTTCTGGCACACCGCATTACCGATCCCCTGGCAAACCTGGGCCAGGCCGCCCGTCAAATCGAACAGGGAGAATATCAGCTGCCCGTGCTGGATACACTTGATAAGCGAAGTGATGAATTCGGGCAGTTGGCCACAGTGATGCGAAGTATGGCAAGCCAGATCGAGGCGCGAGAAACCCGTTTAAAGAATCAGGTCGCCGAATTAAAAATTGAAATCGACCGGACGAAACAGGACGAGGATGTCAGGGAAATCGTCGAAAGCGATTACTTCAAAGCTCTGCGGCAGAAGGCACGTGGATTTCGCACTACGTCCCGGATTGACAAGGAGGAAGAGATAAAGGATGCCACACCCAAGGACGATGAGAGCAGTAGTATTTGATGGCGAATTAGCGCTCAGGAAAGACTACCCGGTTCCGAATGTCGGCCCCGGCTGGGCACGCATTCGAATCAAAAAGGCCGGCATTTGTCAAACCGATCTGGAAATCATGAAGGGGTACATGGGATTCAGCGGTGTTTTGGGGCACGAGTTTGTCGGGATCGTCGAGGCATGTGACGATTCGGCCTGGATCGGGAAACGAGTTGTGGGAGATATTAACGCTGCTTGCGGTGAATGCGAGTGGTGCAAAGGCGGTCTGGGACGCCATTGCCCTTCACGAACCACTCTGGGGGTCGACAGGCTGGACGGCTGCATGGCGGATTTCTGCGTCCTGCCTGTTCGGAATTTAATGGAAGTACCGGCTGCAATTTCGGATAACAAGGCGGTCTTAACCGAACCCCTGGCGGCTGCCTGTGAAATTCTGGAGCAACTGCGGATAGAACACTCGCGCAAAGTCGTGGTGCTGGGAGACGGTCGTCTGGGAATCCTCTGTGCCTGGGTTTTGATCACGACCGGGGCAGATGTCACCTTGCTGGGCCATCACCCGGATAAGCTGGAAACCGCCGGGTGGCGGAACCTGAAATGTATAACGGGGCTGGATGAGATTCAGAATCGAGCGGATATTGTGGTGGACGCAACCGGATCGGCACAGGGGTTGAAGGATGCCATGCAGATCTGCAGGCCCCGGGGCACCATCGTTCTTAAATCGACCGTCGCTTCAAGGGACGCTATCAATCTCTCGCCGCTGGTCATCGACGAAATGACACTACTCGGTTCGCGCTGCGGTCAATTCTCTGACGCTCTGGCAATCATGCAGACATATCCGGATATGCCCCTCGAACGGCTCATCTCGGCCAGCTATTCAATCGAGCAGGCGCGTGCGGCATTCGATGAAGCGCTTTACGGGAAACCATTGAAGATTACAATGGAGTTTTGAACATGAAGGACAAAACTATGAACAACGACGACATCTTACAGAAGTTAATGACCCCGGATCCATTGCCTGAGAACGCAGAGAAACACTCCGATGTGGAGCATCATCTGACAAGTCTGGGGGTGCCACTGGAAAAATCGGGCGCGAATCGTTTCACCATCGACATGACAGGCGTCAGCGTTTTCTCCGGGATATCGACATTATCGCGCATGCTGGTAAATGATTTTATAGAGCAACGCGGGCGAGGTATCTCGGATGTCATGGTCCAGCACAAGCTGCTGCAGCAGTTAAATCCGGAGCTGTATGCGGCCGGCGTTGAATGGATCATGATCTATGCACGACTCGGAGCCACCGAAGATTTGCCCATTCATCATCGGGAATTCAACGACGCCATCGAAATTGTCTTCCATTCCATTCAATCTGCCCGCTGGAGCGGGTTGCTGTTTCCTGACTCTTGTAACGGGAAAAAGAACGCGGGACAAAAGGTTGCCCTCCTGTTTCCCTTTCATTTATACGGAGATCGGGACTATTTCATCCTCGCCGAATATGAAAGTCTCGGAAAGTTTCTTCGCATTACCGTCGAAAACGCAGCGCTTTCACGTATTCAACTTAAACATGTTCCCCATCGCGTAGTGGATAATCTGGATCGTTATCATCTTATACCGGATCTCCGGCAAACCGCGCGTCAAATCTACCAGGGGATTCTGAAAGAGGCGTTCCTGGGGAAACTGGAGTTACAAGAAACTTTCGAACATCAGCCGGTTCTCTTTGACGCCATCCGTGAAGGCGGTCTAAACAGGCTCGATACGATTATTTTTCACTGGCCCTTTTCCGAGTTGATAACCCTTACCGGTGACAAAAGCGCCGATTCTCCGGTCGGCACAGACTTCTTCAGGCTCATCAATAAAGAACTGCTGATTCTAGAGGACCGCGATGTGCTCCACCGCCTGAGCCGGGATGCCGTTATCGAGCTGCAAAACGGCCCGTGGCGTGTCTTTTTTGAACTCTCCCGGCATAAAAGCTGTCTACATGTATGCTGGCAGGAGATGCGCTCATATTCGGGTCTGGCCGACTATCTGAACCAGATGCCCACACTGAAAAAGACTGCTGAAACCTTTCAGGATGTTCTTCCGCCCCTGCGCCTTATGCTGGTTCACCACATTACGGCTGAAATTCTGGGATTTATCAGGGCCTGCCAAAATGTCGGCTTCGACAGCATCGATACATTTTTCGTAAAATACAGCGGTGTTGTTCCCGACGACTATATGGAAACGTTGCTATCGCTTTCGGAAGAGGATTACCGTTCTTACGCCCTGCAGAGAATCGAAAAGTCAGGCTCGGTACGAGTCGGCTACCAATTATCCCGTCAATATTCGTCGATCGACACCATTCAATCGCTGGATGAGCATCTTGCCGCCCGCGATTATTCTTTTTTCGATGCCACGCGGTTGGCGGCTGGTCATGTTTTTATGCGCAAGGCCGCTCAGACCTACCTCCACAATGGGAAAATGCTTCTCATTGAGGACGGCGGCTATGTAAGCCCTCTCATTAATCAGTTCTGTCTGGAAGGAAAAACTCTGGGAGACGCCCTCAATTATTTTCATGTCGATCCGGCCGGGCTCGGACTTCCGAAAGAGCTGCTGCCGGTCATGCTTCGTGACTGGCTGTCGCCGTTACTGGTGGGCTTTGTGGAACACACACGAAACGGTTACGATGCCAATTATGATGTGGAGAAACGTTTTGGCCGGATGCAATTTCCTGTGTGCAGCATTGCAATATCCGATCTGAAAAGGGGACCAGAGGCCCACGAGTGTGCCATCTCTATATTGAATGCCATCGAAAATGTCATGCACCGGGTTGGATTGCTGCTTTCCAGGAGGAGGGCACTGGTACTCGGCAGCCGCGGCGCCATCGGCAGTTACATGCTGTCGGAACTGGCCCATCGCCTCGGTCCGGAGAAAGTTGTTGGAATCGATATTGCCGTTACGCCCGGGGAAACAGGCGCACTGCTGGAGGTTGGAACACTTGAAGACATTGATGACAGCCTCTTATACGATATCAATTTGTTCATTGGTATCATCGGAAAATCAATTATAAAGCGTCAGTTGCTGGAGAACCTGATGGTTCACTCCCTCCAGAGTCAGTTATATTTTGCCAGTGGTTCTACCAAAACCGCGGAGTTCATTGATATGGAAAACTGGCTTGTTGATCTTCAAAAGAGCGGAAATCCGGCAATCGCCGGGCATGAGATCAGGATCGAACAGGCGCCACTGCGGGACCTGCAAACGCGGGTCGTGCAGGGCCAGATAATCAAGATTCATTTTCTCGAGGAGGGCATAACTGACAAGGCACTCTATCTGCTTGGTAACCTGACGCCGATCAATTTTCTCTATTATGGTATCCCACGCGAGAGCATCGATGAGGTTCTGAGTCAACTGTTGCGAGTTTCCGTCGGACTTACACTGCATGAATTAAACGAAAGGCCACTGCCCCGGAAACTCCTGGCCGTCGATCATGAAATCGATTCTGATGCCAATCTGGTGGATTGAAGCACCCCTTAGTGGACAACTTTAGAACTTTTGAGTGGCCCAGGGCGAGTGATCTCAAAGAGCTTATCATGGGAAGCAGGGCATGATAGTGGGTACCGCATAGTCCCTGGAATCCGTAGAGGACTACTTTCCAACCCGGCATGGGTTGTTGATACCATCTATAATCAATGACTTCGACTCCCACTAGCTGGTGAAAGAGCCAAACGACCTTTTGGTCCTACGCCCAAAGGAGCCTGGGTCTTGATGAAACGAAGCCTAGGATGCAGTATTACGGTAAATGAAGAAGGTATGTGTCTTCTGCGGAGAGAAGCCCGCCGACAAGTCTCTAGAGCACGTCATTCCCTCGTGGCTCTTGAAGATGACTGGCGATCCAAAACGATCAGCACAATTTGCTCCTGTGTGGAACGAAAAGAAGGCGAAGTTTGACGTTTTGAGCATTCCGTTCGACCAGTTCAGATTCCCCGCATGCAAAGAGTGTAATGAGAGATATTCAGCACTCGAGAATAGAGCAAAAGTCATCATCGACAGCATCATGTCTGGCCATGCCCTCTCTTCTGCTGATCTTGCGTTGCTTCTCTCATGGCTGGATAAAGTGAGAATTGGCCTCTGGTTAGGCTATTACTACCTCCAAAAGAATATCGCAGGGATTGAGCCGCACATGTTTATAGACAGTAGATCGAACACAAGTGATCGCCTTGTCTTCATCTACAGGACCCTGCAAGCGCAAAGTGGAGTTCGTTTCATAGGCGTAAATATGCCTGCATTTCAGTACGCGCCTTGTTGTTTCACTCTCCAGATCAACCACATCTTCCTATTCAACACATCCACTGACTTCCTTTTCTCTCGAAGACTTGGGCTGCCATTTCCTCGAGCTATCAGCTGGGCATCTTGGCCATATATGTCGTTCGACATGAGCCCTGGTAGAGAACGTGTTATGCTCCCCCTTATTCGAAAAAACTTGGATACAAGGTGCTCGCAGATTTACCAACCAATGTTCAGATCTAAGTTCAGGCTCTCCCACCCGAACATGTATGCCAGAAACTACGTAAGAGACTTGATGGAGGATCCCCTCTTGGGAATTGGGAATATACTCTACGTCGCACCAAACAACCACCTGTGCGAGTATCCGAGCACGCCAAGTCGCGAGTGGATACCTCCTGAGAATGTGAAGCTTTGGTCCGAGCGAGGACTCATCGCACGCCAGACATTCGAGTTTCAGCTCTTCTTGATGAGACTTGGGCCAAACCCTGACAGTCTTGACCCTAAACAGAGAGATGTGGCAGAGAAACAATACAAGATGAGCCAAGATATGGCAGACATGATCATCAAGAAGCTTTGACTGTCAGGTCAAGATGAAGTTTATCATCGCAATTGTTGGGAACTACCAAGGTCAGAACCTATTTGTTCACACCTACGGCATGCTCTGTAACTGGATGTAGAACTGCAGTCTAAAACCCAGCGAACATCTGGGAGTTAAGAAGAGCCATCGACACAGATCCAATACTACAATGCACAGAGCAGACATTCGGCGTTAGGGTATCTTGCGCCATGGACGCATATCAACCGAGAGGAGATTCTGCCGGATTCGGTCTTTGACTTGGCAATAATTGGTGCTTAGGCCAGCACAAGCTTTCCACTACATGTGCGCACATCTTGGCATTTGGAGCCTGATGGACTGTACTTGGAACGCATTCGCCAGTTGTCTCATGGTGACGGACGACCATGTGATTAATCGCGGGGCGCTTCATCCAGCAGGGCAGACACTCATAGTACAGCGTCTATCCCTTGCCTGAGCCTCCGCATTTCGTGCATGTAACAGTCCCTTTTCCATTGCAGCGGCCACACTTAGTGGTTCCCATGAGTCCAACATTCTCGCCACGTCCTCCGCATTTTGGGCATTCTATTACTCGATTGCCATGGCATTTCGCACACGTTCCCATATCTCCTCCTTCAATGTTGGGTAGCGAGCAATTCAGCGCAGTCCGAGATCCCGCTGATTCCTTGCTGCCTCAAGCGCGTATTCCGATTCAGCGTCGAGCGCGATGCAGTCGCGATATGCTGTGGCTGCACCCTCTCGATCCTTGAGTTGCCCTAGACAGAACCCAATTGCCAAGTAAGTTGCTTGATTCGGGCTCAAACTAATTGACTGATGAAGAATGTCAATAGCATCTCGGTAGCTTCCTTTTCTGTTGAATAAGTTTAGCGCCGGGATGATCGATATCAGCAGCCGCGCTTTCGCATACAGCGCGTGTGCTTTGATCTCTTGTGCATCTGATCCATCCTCAAGAGTGATTCCCGGATCACTTCTCATGATAGCATCACACCGAGCTGCAATCTCAGTCACGCTCCTGTCGGTTGCCTTCGATAGCTTCTTGAGCCTGACCATCGATTTCATCTGTGAAGCGGTGCCTGAAAGAGACGGCATCGATAGCGATAGTAGCTTGGTCTTGGCGTTGGAAACAACATCGCCGATGGATTCCGAATCGAGAGCATCCTCCAATTGCTGCAGCTGATCGGCTGCAAGCTTGAGATCCAGCTTTGTAGAACTAGCGTTTTGAGCACCACGTGTCACAGCACACCACCTCCTGGGGACAGTATACATCGCGTGTTCCCCTTTTCGCAAAATGAGATAGTCGTTTCTGAACAGGATTGTCTCACGTTGTCTACGTAGCGGATGTTCCCCCGAATTGCAGCACGACTACACAAGCGTAACCCTGCATTGGGTACCAATTCTTGCGACGTGAGGTTAGCTTCTTCTTAGTGGTCACAGTTACCCCTTAGTGGACAACTTTAGAACTTTTGAGTGGCCTAGGGCGAGCGATCTCGAAGAGCTTGTCGTGGGGAGCTACGTATGACAGTGGGTACCGTCAGCCCGTGGGACCCGTAGAGGACTCCTTTCAGGCCCTCCACAACCTCTTCATTCCATCTGAGCTTATTGCCACCTGAAAGGTCAGGTTACGTGTGCTCTCCGTGTTCCGCATCAGAAGATTCTTTTGTTGCATAAACGAGGTCATCTGGGATTCGGGAGACGCAACACTCATCTCTTCGGTGACGAACCCACGATCCTCTCTTTAGTTCAGGGGGGCACAAACTAGAACCTCCGCAATCTGTGTCAAAGCAGAGAGTAAAACGTTTGCGCGGGCTTGCCTTGAAGGAATGCAGGCCTCAAGACACAGCCAAGGCGATATGCTTTTGTGTCTCTGGAACTAGTGGAGTGTTCAGAACTGTTAATCACTCAGCACTTCATCATCATCACTAGACCAGCTGTCTGTTGTGTGCGGCTTCCAGACAATGTCGAATGGGCTATATCCCATCTCAACTAGTTTGTGTTCCAAAAGCGCCAGTGCAAGCTCTCCCTGTGCCGTCGCCAATTGTGCATCAAACCCCTTAATTTTCTGTCTCTCTGGCAGTCTGGCTTTCATCCGGTATCACCTCTGCAAAATCAATATTCTCCACTGCTGTAGCAAACCCGGGCGATTCTAGAGAGAGGGCCTGCTTGTGAATCACCTCCAATGAAGCTATGTCAGCGGCAGTCATTCTCCGTACACCCTCACTCGTGATCAAGACCATATCTGTCTCGCGCCCTACTCCAGGCGCTACTTCAGCGTTTCTCTTTGCTTCATATACGTAATAGAGTGCTTTCTTTAC
>JAUVYF010000152.1 GCA_030603215.1 Candidatus Bipolaricaulota bacterium | reverse complement strand
CGTAAGGATGACGTCAAGATTGAATGTCTCTTGTCGGCGAACAATCTCCAAATCAACCCTTGCGCCAACCGATTTGAATGAGATCTCATTGATAAGTTCTTCGGTCGATCGAACAGGCTTGCCATCAACTTTCGTAATGATATCACCAGATTCGATTCCGGCGTTCTCAGCTGGAGACCCCGCAATGATATCAGAGACAAGAACTCCTTCACCGGCGCCGACACCAAAGGTCTTTTCCAGTCCCGGGCTGATGTCCTGGATGTACACACCCAAGTAGGCGCGAGTTACCTTTCCGGTTGCCACTAACTGACCAAGAACGTCCTTTATCGGGTTGATAGAAATGGCGAAATTGATCCCTTCGATAGCAATTCCAGTTGACGACTGTCGCGCAATTAGAGTATTGATCCCAATTACCTCTCCAGCAGCATTCACCAATGGACCGCCACTGTTACCGGGATTGATTGCCGCATCAGTTTGAATCAGGTTATTGTAGTACCCTATGCCGCTGGGCTTCTGAAGATCACGATTAAGCGCGCTTATGATTCCCATAGTAACTGTATAGGACAGGCCTACCGGATTCCCGATGGCAATTGCCCAGTCACCAATCTCGACGGTGGAAGAATTACCCAGTTTTGCCACAGCCAGACTAGCCGTGTCGCCCTCAAGACGGAGTACAGCGATGTCGAGCTCTGAATCGCTTCCTATTGCCTGGGCAACCCACTTGTCTCCATCCATCCCCGTTACTTGAATCGTTGTTGCTCGATCAATAACATGGGCATTTGTCAGGATCAAAAGCTCTCCACCGTACTCAATTGCCACACCAGATCCCAGTGCTTGTTGCTCTTGCTGTTTCGGGATCTCGGGTTCATTGAAAAAACGACGAAAGAATGGGTCATTGAGAAAGTTACTAAACGGGTTCTCGACATCAACCTTACTAGTTACATCAATTCGTACAACGGCCGGGCCAACCTGTTGAATTGCCAGCTTAATCGCCTCTTGCCCCGAAACCGCGATCGCTTGTTGCGTAGATTGCTCCTGGGCAAAGCTTAGCACGCCAATTGTTAACATGAGCGCCACAATGCCGGTTGTCATGAGAAGTTTGCGCATTACTGATTCCTCCTTAGTATGCATTTTACTCCTTGAAGCAGTATGATTATAGTTCCCAAATATGAAGATTCAATGAAGGCAATGAGGAATAGAAGTGAACTTAGAGCAATTGCCCTTCTCTCGGGAGGATTGGATAGCACTCTTGCTGCCGCTATCGTTGTCAATCTTGGCGTAAGGGTTGTCGGGCTGCACATTGCGACTCTGTTCGACACAGATCGCAAACGATTGGAGCATACCGCCACAGCGGCCAACACAGTTGGGATACCATTGGTCACGACCGATCTTTCCACTGAACACCTCGAAATAGTCAAATACCCCAAACATGGCTACGGAGTTGAGATGAACCCCTGCATAGACTGCCGCATCTTCATGCTTAAAGCGGCGGGAGAGATGATGAAAAGAGAAAAAGCGCAGTTTGTGATAACCGGCGAGGTGCTGGGACAACGCCCAATGTCGCAGCATCGGCATGCACTGGAAGTTACCGCCAAAGAGAGCGGGCTTGGGAACAGGCTTCTCCGCCCACTTTCTGCGGATTGGCTACCAGACAGCCTTCCGGTAACAGAAGGATGGATACAGCGCCACGATCTTGGTTGCATGCAGGGAAGGAGCCGAAGGGAACAGGTGGCTCTGGCTGACCGGCTCGGAATCCAGGACTACCCCCAACCGGCCGGTGGATGTCTTCTGTGCGAGAAGACTTACTCTGCGCGGTTACGTGATGCCTTTTGTTACACCGGTAAGAATAAGATGACTAAGGCGGATTTCTCCCTGCTTAAGTATGGAAGGCACTTCAGGCTTTCAGAAAGCGCAAAGACAATCGTTGGGCGAAATGAGAGAGAAAACGCGATTCTTGCTGGGTTAAACCGGGGTTATGTGCAGATCGAGCCAGTCGACACTCCCGGTCCGCTTACCTTGGTCAAGGGGAATCCCACGGTCAATGAAATCCATCTTTCGGCCTGTCTTGCTGCTCGCTACTGCGATCACAATGATCAAGCATCTGTTGCCATGGAGCTCGTCCAACAAGGTGAAGCAAGTGTGATTCTCGTTGTCCCATTTGAAGATGACGATCCACGCATCTCCCATTGGCGAATCGAATAGTGGTTCCTCGCAATTAAGGCAAGGTAACCTAGAGAAAGACTCACTAGCTCAGCCTCTCGCAAAGACGCAAAGCACGCCAAGAAGAACAGTGAATAGTAAATAGTAAGTGGTGAATGCTAAGGATCAACTGATAACTGAAGACTGATTACTGCTTTCTCACCCTCACCTAACCTCTCCCTTCATCGAGGGAGAGGGATGTCTTGTAATCTTCCCTCCCCGATCGAGGGAGGGAATTGAAGGGAGGGGGAGGGTTTTGTTTGTGTAGCGTCGTGCTTTGCTTGCCCTGTGCAATCCTATTGCACTGGGGCGCCCGACGTTAAGGATAAGAACGCGTAGATCGTCTGTAGCGTAGGAAAACAGGGACAGACCTCAACCACGGATATACACGGATATACACGGATTAAGAAACCACAACAGACAATTAGAAGAGGGTTAAA
>JAUVYF010000041.1 GCA_030603215.1 Candidatus Bipolaricaulota bacterium | reverse complement strand
CCCCACAATCGATCCATCATCGGACAACACGACATCATGGGCAGGCACAAGACCTGCCCCTACGACGTTATTATCGTGGATGATCATGGCATCGTTGCTCATCAGGGACTGGCTGCTTTTCAAGTAACCCAAGGGAAAAGTTGCCTGTCCCTGTCTTCCGACGCTACACACGGTCTACGCCTTCTTGTGTTTAACCAGAAACTGATAACTGTAATGAGTAACGCGTAATGAGACGTGAATAGTAAGTCGTAATGGCCCTTTGCAAAAGACGGCAAGGAGTCGATCGCCCGACACCTCGTCCAGGGGGTGCATTATTAGGGCGGTGCACCCTTCTCTTATCCAGCTATTGACAGACACTCACTAATAAGCTATTATACCCACATACTGAAATTGCATTCCCAGAATGTGAGAATAAGACCCAGAGGCGAGTAGGCTTGAACACGCTGGAAAAATGCGTCAGAATTCTGACTCTATTTAGCAAAACTAAGCCCACAGCAACTGTCTCGTACATTACGAAGCAACTTGGGCTTCCCTCCAGCACGATTTATCGCTATATCGCTATGCTAAAGCGAAGCGGGTTGATCGAGCAAACGGACCAGGCAGGAATGTACTGCCTTGGCACAAAGATCCTAGAGCTTGCCCATAATGTCCCCAAGAAAAGCGTACAAGAAACTTCCCTTCCTATTATGGCTCAGCTATCAGGGAAGGCAGGCGAGACCGTTACTCTCACTGGACTACGCGAGCACGATGGAATTTGTCTGGAGAAGGTAGATGGACACCATGCTTTCCGTGTTTCCTTTGAACGTGGAACCACTTTTCCCTTGCATGCTGGAGCATCTGGCAAGGTTCTTCTCGCCCATCTCGATCCACAGAAACAAGACCAAATCATCAAAGAACTGAAATACGACAAATTCTCCGAGACTACAATTACGGAACCCAAGCAATTGAAAGCTGAAATTGCGACAATTAGCAAACAGGGTTTTGCGCTGAGTAACGGAGAGATGATCCACGGAACCTACGGTATTGCGGCCCCCATTTTCTCGCTGTCTAGGAATGTCATTGCCGCCTTGAGTATCTCTGCGCCAAATCACCGTCTAGAAGAGAAACAACGGAAGCAGATGGTCCAGTTGATAGTAGCAGCAGCTAATAAGATCACGGATGAACTTGCTTTATATGAGACGTAACAACCATTGGAAACTAAACCTATAAAAGAAAGAGGAGGATCAATTTCAATCATGATCGAAGAAAGCTCCAGCATAGCCAAGAACGGTAGCTCGATCAAATTAACTGGCCAAGGACTGAGTGTTCCCAACTATCCTATTATCCCCTATATCCGAGGGGATGGAATCGGGACAGACGTGACACCAGTGATGCTGAAGGTGGTTGATGCCGCTGTCGCGCAAGCATACGACGGCAAGAAGAAGATCCAGTGGCTCAAGGTATGGGCTGGAGATGAAGCGGTCGAGAAAAATCATTCGGAGCTATCCGAAGACGAAATCAAGAAGATTCCTCCGGAAGAACGACGGAAGCTTTACTTACCAGATGAAACAGTTGCAGTAATCCGCAAGCACTTGGTTGCTATGAAGGGCCCGCTGACGACACCGGTAGGAGGCGGAATCCGCAGCTTAAACGTGGCCCTACGTAAAGTGCTTGATCTATATGCCTGTGTTCGTCCAGTCCGCCATATCGGCACGCCGGCGCCTGTAAAACGGCCGCAAGATCTGGACATCGTGTTCTTCCGCGAGAATACAGAGGACGTCTACGCTGGAATTGAGTGGCGCGCCGGTACACCGGCCGCGAAAAAGGTCATAAGTTGGCTAGAACAGGAAATGGGTGTCACAAGCATACGTTTTACGGAGATGTGCGGAATCGGAGTCAAGCCGGTCAGCGAACAGGGGAGCAAGCGGCTCATTCGCGCAGCAATCGAATATGCGATCAAGAACAACAGAACATCAGTGACTATGGCGCATAAGGGAAACATCATGAAATTCACCGAAGGCGCGTTCCGCGATTGGGGATACGAAGCCGGTGAACAATACGCGCAGATTATCACCGAACAGGCTCTGTTTGAGACCTATGGCGGAACTATTCCTTCGGGAAAGATCGTGCTGAAAGACAGAATCGCGGACCAGTTTTTCCAGCAGATGCTGCTTAGGCCAACGGAATACGACGTAGTCGCCACACTGAACCTAAATGGTGACTACATGTCCGATGCGGCAGCAGCGCAAGTAGGAGGACTAGGAGTTGCGCCAGGTGCGAATATCAACTACAAGACGGGTTGTGCCGTCTTCGAGGCAACCCATGGAACAGCTCCCAAGCATGCGGGGAAGAACAAGGTGAACCCGGGCAGCATTATCCTATCTGCGAGCGAAATGCTTCAATACATGGGATGGAACGAGGCCGCTAGACTAATCCTTAGGGGAATCAAGGGCGCGATTGCCTCTAAGCTGGTTACCTATGACTTGGAACGACAAATGGAGGGAGCAACACTGCTCTCCTGCTCCCAGTTTGGTGACGAAATCATCGGCAATATGCAAGAAGGTGAATAACTGATGGCTCAAAAGGGAATACGTGAATACGACGCAAAGCGTCTCTTGGCAAAGGCAATCCCAGAGATTTCAGGAAATAAGCTGCGCTTTAACGATGAGCTTGTTCTAGTGTCGCCGGAAACGGACCTCGCAGCACTACCAAATGAGCACCCGTGGCTAAAGGATCAGCGCCTTGTTGTAAAGCCCGACCAGTTGTTTGGAAAAAGAGGAAAGAACAACCTGCTACTTATCAACGTCGATTATGACCAAGCGCAAGCATGGATTACAAAGCAAATGAACAGACAGATCACTGTCAAACAAACAAGCGGGGAAACATCTGGAACCTTGACCCACTTCCTAGTGGAACCATTTGTTCCACACGACAAAGAGTATTACCTGGCATTCACGTCAGAACGAGAAGCAGATGTCATCCACTTCTCCACCAAGGGCGGGGTCGACATTGAAGAAGTATGGGATTCAGTGGTTACAATCAGAGTTCCAGTATTGGCAGACCCGGCAAAGGTTGATATCGCCTCTCATCTCCCTGACATTGCCGACAAGGGGGGCTTGTCGGAATTCATAAAGGTTCTATACCGGATCTATTGCGACTTCCACTTTGCCTACCTTGAATTCAACCCAATTACCTTCCTTGGCGAGACAATTGTCCCCCTCGACACCGTAGCCAAACTAGATGACACTGCCGCGTTTCAGTGCGCCAAGAAATGGGGCGAGATTGAGTTTCCCAAGCCATTTGGCGGCAGCAACACAAAGGAAGAAGCATACATCGCTAGCCTAGACGAAAAAACAGGCGCTTCGCTCAAACTAACAATGCTTAACCCAAATGGACGTGTGTGGACACTTGTCGCTGGGGGTGGCGCAAGTGTCATTTACGCGGACACAGTTGTTGATCTGGGTTTCGGAAACGAACTTGCCAACTATGGCGAGTATAGCGGCAACCCAACAACCGAACTAACCTACGAATACACCAAGACCGTTCTTGATCTCATGACACGAACACCCGACCCACAAGGCCGTCCCAAGTATCTGTTGATCGGTGGTGGAATCGCCAACTTCACTGATGTCGCCAAGACATTCACGGGAATAACAAGGGCGCTTGAACAGTACAAGAGCAAGCTGCAAGAGAACAGAGTACAGATTTATGTACGCCGTGGTGGCCCAAACTACAAAGAAGGCCTAGAGAACATGCGCAAACTCGGTGAGCGAATCGAAATACCGCTTGAGGTATACGGCCCTGAAACCCATATGACACGTATCGTTTCCCTCGCTCTTGAGGAGGTTAGCCGATGAAAGACTACGAGCTGTTTACCAAAGATACCAAAGCCTTCATTTACGGGAGACAAACTGCGGCAGCGCAAAGGATGCTCGATTTTGACTTCATGTGCCGCAAGGATGAGCCCAGTGTTGTGGCAATGATTACCCCAGAGCGCGGTGGATTCGAGCTTTTCTTCTGGGGGACCAAAGAGATCCGTATCCCGCGCATCACAAGCATTACACAGGCAGCCTCTCGTTATCCAACAGCAGATGTAATGGTTAACTTCGCCTCACAACGTTCGGCGTACGATGTTACTATGGAAGCGCTCAATACTGATTCCATCCGCACCGTTATCGTCATTGCCGAAGGTGTTCCCGAACGCCAGGAGCGAATCTTGGCCGCAACTGCCAAAGAGAAAGGGAAATGGGTTATCGGTCCGGCGACAGTTGGTGGGGTAAAGGCGGGTGCTTTCAAGATCGGAAACGCTGCGGGAACGATGCAGAACATCCGCGAAGCCAAACTCTATCGCCCAGGGTCAGTTGGCTTTGTATCTGTTTCCGGAGGTCTTTCAAATGAAGCGTACAATGTCATCGCGCGCAATACGGACGGATTAAACGAAGGAGTGGCGATCGGTGGAGATGCTTTCCCCTGCTCAACACTTCTTGATCATCTACTGCGCTACGAGAAAAATCCGCATATCAAGATGATGGTCTGCTTAGGAGAATTGGGAGGAACAGCAGAGTATGATATCGCCAACGCGGTCAAGGACGGGCGCCTAACCAAACCACTAGTTATGTGGGTTACCGGAACCTGCGCGAAGGTCCTTCCAGGGCAGGTCCAGTTTGGCCATGCTGGCGCCAAGGCCGAGGCAGCAATAGAAACAGCCGACGCTAAGAACGATGCCCTGCGCAAGGCTGGAATCACTGTACCAAGCTCGTTTGACGACTATCACGAAAAGATCGAGCAAACCTACGCCAAGTTGTGTGATCAGGGAGTAATAACTCCCGCTGAAGACTTCATGCCTCCCAATATCCCGATGGATTATAAACAAGCGACAGCTGAAGGCTTGGTACGCAAACGAACCGGCTTCATCAGTACAATATGTGATGAATCAGGCGAAGTGCACAATTACTGCGGCGTCCCAATCGATGAAGTGATCGAAAAGAACTACGGAATTGGGGGAGTGATCGGCCTTCTCTGGTTCAAGAAGGACATTCCAGTATACGCGCGACAGTTCATGGAAATGGTCTTACAGATCATTGCTGACCATGGACCTGCCGTTTCCGGCGCACACAACACTATCGTCGCGGCTCGTGCCGGCAAAGATTTGATTAGCTCATTAGTTAGTGGTCTTCTCACCATCGGCCCACGTTTTGGCGGCGCGGTAAATGGCGCAGCAGAGCACTTCCTATTTGGCTTCAGAAACAAGCTTATCTCACGTGATTTCGTAAGCCAGATGAAAGCGAAGAACGTGCGCATTCAAGGGATCGGCCATCGCCTTCACACTGTGGAGAACCCGGACAAGCGCGTTGAGCTCATGAAGAACTTCGCCCACGCTCACTTTGAGAAGACTGACTTGCTGGATTACGCTCTATCCATAGAACAGGTAACAAGTCAGAAGAAGAACAATCTCATCCTGAATGTTGATGGCTGTATTGGGGTATTGTGCGTGGATCTATTGCGAGAACTCAAATTCACAGACACTGAAATCGACGAAATGATTGATGCCGGTCTATTCAATGCCTTGTTCGTCCTGGGACGCTCAATCGGCTTCATGGGACACTACTTCGATCAAAGTCGACTACAGACTGGGCTTTATCGCCATCCCTTGGATGACATCCTCTACGATGTCCCAGATAGGCCAGAAAAAGTAGGCTAGCAAGACATCGACAGCCGGCAAGTTATGGCCCTACTACGTAGCTATCGCTTGCCAGTTGTCTTTTGCGTCACTTCATCCTATCATAAGTACTGATGGGGTAGAAGGTGATGCGATGAAAAGGATGCCAGATTTCCTCACTGCATCTCGAGGTATGATCGCAGCTGGAATCATACTTCTTGGGATCAAAGGGGCAAATGCGTTACAACTCGTGATCCTGCTTACCGTGATCGGATGGACAACGGATATCTTAGACGGCCGCATTGCTCGCCGTTACTATAAACAACCTACCTGGATAGGAGAACGCGAATTCATATTTGATGTGACACTGATCTTCTCTGGACTGTGTTACCTAGTAATGGCGGGGTTCATCCCATTTCTTCCCGCCGCAGTTTACCTGGCAAGTGCGGCTGTTTTCATCATCTATTTCCGCTCAAAGGCTGTCACCATGCTTTTTGCGTTTCCTGCGGTCGTTCTTCCTTTTGCCGTAGCTTACTTCAACGCTCCTTGGGCAGCCCTGCTGTATGCGATTTGGGTAGTTGCTGTTCTATTGATCGATTGGGAACGCTTCAAAGGGGTTGTGTTGGAGTTCATAGAAAATGCCAGGGCTATTCAGAAACGCTAGATGAGACGGTCTTTATTCTTCGGAAGGTGACTGTACGCAAGCTCTGTGGCTACCCGTCCCTGAGTAGTTCGCTTGATGAACCCTTCCTGCAGTAAATAAGGTTCCACTACCTCAGAGATCGTATCCTTTTCTTCAGATAAAGCGGCAGCAAGCGTATCCAGCCCAACCGGACCCCCGTTGAACTTAAAAATGATCGCGCCGAGCACTCTCTGATCGAGCTGATCAAGCCCTCTTGAGTCAATTTCCAACAGGTCAAGCGCTTCTTTCGCTGTTTCCAAGTCAATCTTTCCTTCTTTTCTCACCTGAGCATAATCACGGGTTCGCCGCAGCAAGCGATTAGCTATTCGGGGAGTCCCACGCGCACGCCCTGCTAGCTCTTGAGCTCCGCTCGGAGCAACCTCTATCCCAAGCAGCTTGCCAGCACGGATGATTATCTCACGCAGATCACTCGAGGAATAGAAGTTGAGCCGAAAAGAGACTTCAAACCGGTCCCGCAATGGGGCGGAAATAAGTCCCGCGCGAGTAGTAGCACCAACCAAAGTAAAGGGAGGAACATCAATTCTCAACGATTGAGCATTAGGTCCCTCGCCAAGAATGATATCAACCTTGTAATCCTCCATTGCCGGGTATAGGACCTCTTCAACGGGTCGCCTCAGGCGATGGATCTCATCAATAAAAAAGATGTCACGTGGCTTGAGATTAGTGAGAATAGCAGCAAGGTCTCCCGCTCTTTCCAGTGCTGGGCCGGAACTGACCCGAGCGTTTACCCCCATCTCAGCCGCAATAATGTGAGCAAGAGTCGTTTTTCCTAAGCCAGGTGGGCTATGTAAGAGCACATGATCAAGTGGCTCGTTACGCCCCTGCGCGGCTGCAATATAGATCGCTAGCTTTTCCTTGATTGGTTCCTGACCCACAAACTCACCAAGCCGCGTCGGGCGCAGGTTGATGAGAGTTCGCTCTTCATCAAGAGAAAGATCCCCAATCCGTTCGATTACCACCTTAAATAGATTGTACAAGACAATGAATAGGCCATTCAACCCCTCTGTGTGTTATTACCTGAACAAGTGAGGGAGTTTATGTTACTATTCTCACTTGATTTAAATTAGGACGGCTGTAAGGAAGGTCAATATGGCGGGCACAGTTATTACAATCGGAACATTTGACGGAGTCCACCTAGGACACCAGGCAGTCCTAAGACAGACAACGGAACTCTCTAGTGAACAGAACCTTGCAAGCATCGCCTACACCTTCCCGTTTCCCAAAAAGCAGATCAAGCCCTGTCTTCTACTTCCCCAATCAATAAAGGTCAAGCTGCTAAATGAATATGTCGATCAGGTAATAACAACAGAGTTCCCAACAATACAAAACCTCTCTCCAAAGCAGTTCTTCGATGAGATCATCATAAAACAGCTGAGTTGCCAGGCAATCGTTGTAGGAGAAAGCTTTCGCTTTGGCCATGATCGCACAGGAGATCTCTCCCTACTAAAGAATCTCGGGAAGGAGCAGGGGCTCCTTATCGCGGGGGTTCCGCCAATAAAGCTCGCCGGCAGCCCAGTAAGCAGTACTCAAATCCGCTCTTTAGTTAGGGCGGGAGACATTCTTACAGCACGCTCACTAATGGAACGCTTCCCGCTTCTGTTCGGTGAAGTAGTGCCCGGAGATCGTCTCGGAAGACAACTTGGGTACCCAACTGCCAATCTGAAGATACCTCAATGCCTCCTTGTTCCTGCAACAGGCGTCTATCTTGTCTACGCCTTTTGGGAGAGATCAGAAGGCACCGGGCTTCTTTACATAGGAACAAGGCCAACTCTGGATCGTAGCGAGATACGTTTTGAACTGCACCTTTCTCATCCCCCAAAGGATGATCTGTATGGAACTGATATGGAGCTTCACTTGTTACGACGAATACGCGAAGAGAAGGTCTTCTCAACCCTAGCTGGTCTCAGGCATCAGATAGGCCTTGATCTTGCTAGCGCGCATTCCCTCTTTCGTGCTATCGATCCGCCAACATCTGTTCTCGCTTGAAAACCGTGCAGAACTGGCTTATCATCAATATGTAATGGTCATACTGGGAGTAGATACTTCCGAAGATTACGCTAGAATTGCATTATGGAACAACGGAAGCCTTGCCGGGGAATCGATGACAGAGCAGCGCTTCCATCATGCAGAGGGGTTAGTTCCCTTAATTGAGCAAGTTCTCGCCGAAACTGGAATAGAAAAGAAACAACTGGAGCTTGTCAGCGTCAACCGCGGACCCGGTTCATTCACCGGTCTACGAATTGGTCTGGCAACAGCAAAGGGAATATGTCAATCTTTGCAGATTCCGTTAGTAGGAATCGACGGCACTTTCGTTTGCCGCACGCAACTGGATGACTCTGCCAGTGTGTGTGTTCTAATTCCAAATCGGCGCAACCTACTCTATGCAAGATGGTTTACGGGAATGCGTCCGGATAGCGAGGTAAGGGTAATGGCAATAGAAGAGTTGTTTGCACATCTTAACAAGGAACAAAAAGATCTGCTTATTGCGGGAAGCGCGGCAGGTTCCATGCGCGGTCAACTGGAATCCATTCCTTGGATAAGGGTTGCCCCGGACAAAGTGAACCAGCCATCAGCAACACAGGTAGCTATGTTGGGAGAGAAGTACTATTCGCAGGATGAAATCTATACCCTAGACCCACAATATGTGGAGCTTTCCGTAGCGCAAATAACACTTGGATCAAGAGGTGAACAATAATGTCGAAGGTATGTGAAATATGTGGGAAACACCCAACTACAGGAAACACAATCAGTCATTCGCATAGACACACTCATAAGATGAGATTGCCCAACATCAAACGGGTTCACGCCTATGTCAACGGGAAAAAGGCATGGATCAAGGTCTGTACTCGCTGCATCAAATCTGGGCGAGTAAAGAAAGTCTCTTAGAAAGGAACGTTGTGTATGAATCTCATTACCCGGAGAACGTGCTCTACCGCGGGTGACCGCGTTTGTTCACTTGGAGAATATGGTGTCTGTTGAGCTAGGTGCAACTGTATCTGGCAAGGTTACCAGAGTCAATGAAACTGAGATTGCTGTTGCCATGCCGGATGGCGATACTGGAATAATACGCACCCAGCAGTATTCTGGACAAGGGAAGCTTACAAGGAAGCAGTTTTGTGTTGGGGAGCAGGTCACGGCAAGAATTACCGCCTGTGATCAGATTGGCAGATATATCTTGACACCATTATTGCCTGAGGTCAATCATCACGCAGATGAATTTGAGCGAAACTTCTGCAAGCTTAACCATATTCTTAACTATAGTTCCAGGCCAGCCACTCACGCCGGAGAACGACCACTAGAAGAGCGTTTAAGGGCATGGGACAAACAAGTTGAGACAGCGCTAGCTAACTTGCGTAAACATCGCAACAAACGCTTAAACGAAGAGCCCTAAAGAATTGCGGGGATGGAGGTTTTTATGGCAAGAGGAGCGGTAGTAATTGACAGGGAACGCTGTAAGGAGTGCGGGCTATGCATTGCCGCTTGTCCCAAGAAAGTTCTAGCCTTTTCCGGTGAGCTGAACAATGGTGGCTATAACGTTGTACATATGGAACATCCGGAAGATTGTATTGGTTGTGGCTTCTGCGCCCTAACCTGTCCGGAAATAGCGATCGAGGTCTACCGCGAGAAAATCTCAGCATAAGGAGCAGCCATGGGAGAACGTTTACTGTTGAGGGGGAATGAGGTAATTGCCGAGGCAGCTATCCGCGCTGGCTGTCAGTGCTACTTTGCCTACCCGATCACGCCGCAGGCAGAGCTATTGCAGCACATGGCCATAAACATGCCAAGATTGGGCCGAACATTTATCCAGGCAGAAAGTGAACTTGCGGCAATTAACATGGTTTATGGGGCCGCCTCTGCCGGAGTACGCACTATGACTTCGTCATCTTCGCCTGGTATCAGTCTTAAACAGGAAGGAATTTCTTATCTTGCTGGTTCAAGTCTACCCGCGGTTATTGTCAACATTGTGCGTGGTGGACCTGGGCTAGGAGATATAGCCCCTTCTCAATGTGACTACTTTCAAGCGACCAAAGGCGGCGGACACGGAGATTATCATATGATAGTTCTCGGCCCATCGACCGTGCCCGAGGCAGGACAACTAACTATGCTTGCTTTCGAGCTTGCCGATCGATATCGCACTCCTGTCATGCTTCTCGCCGACGGAATGCTGGGCCAAATGATGGAGCCAGTGGAACTTCCTAAACCAATTGAGATCAGCTCATTGCCAAAGAAAGAGTGGGCAACTGATGGCGCCAAAGGGCGCGATCCAAATATTATCCTGAGCTTTGATCTTGATCCTGAAGTACTGAAGCAGATGAACCTTATCCTACAGAAGCGCTACCGCCAAATCGAGGCAAAGGAAGTTCGTTATGAAGAAACGGCGACGAGTGATGCAGATATTGCCATTGTTGCCTATGGCACGGTGGCACGTATCGCGAAGACGGTAGTCAGAATGGCAAGAGCAGAGGGAATAAAACTTGGCCTATTCCGCCCAATCACTTTGTGGCCGTTTCCAGGTCAAGCGCTTAGGAAACTCTCCGAAAAGATAGCCACGGTGCTCACCGTGGAAATGAGTGCGGGACAGATGTGGGAAGATGTAAGGCTGGCAATAGCTGAGCAGGCAGAAACACCATTCTATGGTGAGATGGGTGGTGTCATTCCAACCCCTCAACGAATCCTAAGCGAGGTGAAGAAACATGCCGGTTGACGTACAAAACATGCAGAAAATCTTTGCGAGACCAGACAGCCTAACTGACGCCAAGTCCACCTATTGTCCCGGTTGTCATCATGGCATCCTAACTCGTATCATCGCTCAGACAATCGACGAATTGGAAGTTGCTGAACGTACAGTAGGGATCGTCCCGGTTGGCTGCGCCGTATTTGCCTACCAATGGTACCATTGTGACGCAATACAAGCGGCACACGGCCGCGCAAGCGCGGTTGCAACAGGGGTGAAACGAGCTGACCCCAACCTAATTGTATTTTCTTATCAGGGAGATGGTGACTTCGCAAGCATTGGAACAGCCGAATCGATCCATGCGGCAAATCGAGGAGAAAACATCACTGTTATCTTCGTCAACAACCAGGTTTATGGGATGACCGGCGGGGAAATGGCGCCTACTAGCCTTGTTGGCCAGAAAACCACAACAACCCCACAAGGACGAGATCCCAAGCTGTTTGGTTATCCAATCCGTTTTTCAGAAATGATTGCCCAGCTTGACGCGCCGGTGTATGTCACCAGACAAGCGCTGTACGATACTAAGCACATCAAAGAAGCAACAAAAGCAATTAAGAAAGCATTCACAAACCAAGTAGAAAAGAAGGGCTATTCACTGGTAGAGGTTCTTGCTGCCTGCCCAACCAATTGGAAAATGAAGCCAATTGATGCCAATAAACATATCGCTAAGGTAGTGGAAAAGACATACCAGCTCGGGGATTTAGTGAATAGGGGGTAAGATGGACAATTCAGTAGTGATAGCTGGTTTTGGTGGGCAGGGAGTTATCCTTGCCGGGAAGATTCTCGCCCAAGCAGGAATGAACCATGGGCTAGAAGTAACATGGCTTCCCTCTTATGGCCCAGAGATGCGTGGAGGAACAGCAAATTGTACCGTTGTATTGTCCAATGACCCCGTTGGCTCGCCGATTGTTGATAGCCCAACAGGGCTCATCGCGCTGAACCTTCCCTCGCTTGACAAGTTCGAACCAACGGTTGCAGTAAACGGGGTAATCATAGTAAATTCGTCGCTCATTCAACGCAAAACAAAGCGAAAAGATGTGCGATCTTTTTCCCCCGCGCTTAACGACCTAGCAAAAAAAGCAGGGAGCGAAAAGGCAACTAACATGATCGCTCTTGGAGCCTATATCAGAGTGACTGGGATCATCCCGCTTTCTACGGTTCAGGCGGCGATGGCACAGATGCTAAAGAAGGAGGGCAAAGACAAATTCATCCCTTTAAATAAGAAAGCTCTCCAGGAAGGATATAACGCGCTCCACGAATGAAGAGGTGATCAACCGGGGCAAGGTGCTGGCGGGGTAATGTTTCCCGCTACCTCGCCCTCCTAAGCTGAAGGTTCCTCACCGGAACCTTTTTCTCTCGCCCGTTCGTTTCACTCACTCAAGCCGCCAGGATCGCAGAGAAAGGCAGAGATATGAGTTTAAAACAAAGACATCTTACTGCTAAGAGCAAAGTCATTTTACCACAGAGGACGCAGAGGAAGGTATTTTCTTTGTTTACAAACAAAACCATAATATTATTGAGGAGAACAAGAAAGAGGGTTTCCCCTGTGTCTGCCTGTCACGATACAACAGCAGCCAGTCCCTGACCAGCAACCACACAAGCAGAACCCTGTTCCTGGTTTCCTCTGCGTACTCTACCGACCTCTGCAGTAAAATGACTTTGCTTGGACTATCGGCCTTCGACTTTGGACGTTGGACATTGGACGTTGGACCATGGTCTTCTCTGCCTTCCTCTGCGGTTAGGTAGTTATCAGGAATCAGTTGTCAGTCGTTGGTTCCTCCTAATCAACCAATTAACTATTCAACTCGCCTCTTCTCGGCTCCCGACTATGTTTTCAACCCAACGAACCCCTGCCCCGTGAAGTGATCTTAGTAGTTATACTTCTACGGGGCAACGAACTCTATGAACCCTACGAACCATTATTACCATTCAACCAATCAACTATTTAGGTGGTTTTGGCTGCCGACTGCTTCTGGACTCTCGACTCCCGACTGTCTTTTCACTCATCACCCATTACTGGTTACTGTCTTTC
>JAUVYF010000006.1 GCA_030603215.1 Candidatus Bipolaricaulota bacterium | reverse complement strand
CTTTGAGATTGATTCCGGCCGAGATCATTGTGCCGATACCAAGAACGAAAAAGAACCATCTAAGAGCTGTCGGTACTCTTTTCTTGTGCGTTGAAACCTCCTTTGAGGGACTAGTACACGAGATTCGAGACACGGCGATCTGTACTGTGTCACTGGTAACATACTAGACCATCAGTCTACAGGATTTGAAGATTGTTCGGAGCGTTGGCTGCCAGTATAGCAAATGAAGTGTTCCGGAGCAATTCCCCGCATTGCCTCATCTAAGAAATGTACTCGATATTGGAGGTTTACCCCGTGGAATAAGAGAGATGGGGATATTCCACGGGGCCTGCCCTGTGCAATCTTCTTCTGTTTGTATTTCACGGGGTGAAGGCTACAGTTGTCTCCTAACACAGTCATTCTGTGAGCGAGGAGATATCGATGGGGCTAACCATGAACGAGGGACACGCGGTAACCAAACAAGGCGCACTCACTTACAAACGAGCGGGCAAGAAAGACAAAGGGAAGATCCTAGACACGGCGATGGGACTGGAATGCAAGGGATATAACTCTATTCCAGGCTGGTCGTTGAGGAATCAAGGTGAAGACAGGTACTAGGTACCAGATACCAGGTACCAGTTTTCAATTCGCCCTTCCTACTCACTCAATGAACCCAACAAACCCTATGAACCCAGTCAACTCAACGAACCCAACAAACTCCTGCCCTGTGAAATCTTTTTCTGTTCTACATTTCACGGCGTGAAGTGAGTCCAGTACTCATACTTCTATGGAGCTCGTCACCTGAAAGTACGATGGTAGACCTCGACGTACGAAGAACGGCTGTCAGAGAAACACTAAGAATGAAGACCTGAACATTCTGCTTGGACTACCAGCAGGTCGCTTTAGGTTGTCCGACCCTTGTATTGCCGAACATTCAGTGCCTTCCATCGCAGCATGGGATGCTGCCGGATGCGTTCACCCAGCGGTTCATCTTGCGTTAGCAATGCAGGTTCGATCTCACCATAGTCGAGCAGCCGGGTCAAGAATTCCATTTCCGCATCGGTGAAAGGAAGCACACAGCCAAGCATCTCCTGACACTCTTCCACGAGGCGGATTGCCCAGCGCTGAACAGTCTCCGATGAATCCGTGGACTTCTTCCGCACGAGCGGCAAGAGCCGGTCCTTTAGCTCCTTTTCTTGAAAGTCTACGTCTTGAATGTTTACCATGCGCCAATCTCGGCGGTTCATGCCTCCGTAAACGATGAACGCCAACCGTAAGCGTTTTGCGTCGAGATCCGTAGACCTGAGGAAGAAATGCACATCGAACAGATCACGACTTGCCTTGCGTGACAAGAGGGCGGCCAGTTTGCCTGCTATCAGCTCGTGTAGATCAAGCATAGGAATGCCACATGCTTGGGTTGTACCAATGGAGTAGGAATCACGCGCCACAAGAGGCCATAGCGGAACACGGAACACATAGTTGAGATCGATTTCCAAGTTGCCCCCTGTTCCCAATGCACTTTCGTAACGAAGCGACCATTTTCCACCACCATGTTCATTCTTGGATGGCTGCCGACGGATGCTGAGCCCCTCACGTTCGCACACCGTCCGGATCGCTTCCTCAATCTTTGGCCTTTCCTCACGCATGACCTCGATCCCAGGGCTCCCCACATAATTGAGGTCTAGGTCTAGCGAAAGTCGTGGAAGCTCGAACAGAAACAGGTTTAGCGCAGTTCCACCTTTCAGTGCTAGCCGATCCTTCAGAAAGGGGTGATGGAAGAGAGCCTCCAGGAGGTGGAGTAGAAGTATGGCCTTTTCAAGCATCTCCGTGCGGAACCCGGTGGCCTCCGCTTCGGAAAGAAGCCTTTCCTTGGACATCCTCACAGCACTTCCTCCCAACTACGCTCCAGGATCTCCAGAGGAACCACCAAGTTCCACTCTGGGATCAAACGCCCTGATTCTCTGGTGGTGCGCATCATATAGTGTGGACTCCGTGGGCAATGGGCGCGTAGTGTCGCCAGGTGATCATCCTCGACCATGAATCTATCCCGATGTTGCTCCAAGAAAAATCCGACCTTAGCCACAGTGGTCGCGTTCTCCAAAAGCAGGGCATACCTCACAACTGCGTCCAAATCGAAGAACTCCACTGCTTCTAGGGATCGCCATATCTCTTCCCATCCTCCCCCCAGTTCCGGTCGGTCGAGGACATCCACCAATGTTCGTTCCAGGCTAGTAACCCGAACGGGCATTCCCAGCCGCTCATGCATCTCTATGCCAGAGAATTCTTTTCCTTCCTCCTGAAGCTGTTTAGGGAATCGGACACCACGAAATTCATTCGTGCGGAACGTGGTAACACGTGTTGCACGCTTAGTCAGGTAGAGGAACCGACTACTGGAGGAGTAGGCCTTGCCATAGAATTGCAGCGTGGTGTGGTAGCCAAGCACTGCATCGTCGGTCATCTTAGCTGCTAGCAGGTAAGGGTCAACCTGGTAGGATGTTGGATTGAAACCTGCCGGGACCACTACGTACAATCCGCGACGTGCCCGGAGCAAGCGACCCTGATTTGTATGATATCGAAGGAGCGATTCCGTCGTCCTGTTGCTACCAGCCCTCTGTGACTGAAGAAATGCTGCAAACTTGCTTGTAGAGAAGACTGGATTTCTCTCAAAGAATCCATGAACGTCCACTTCATTCACCTTCTTGACATCAAGTAACACAACCCGCAATATTCTTACGTATTGTGTTGCCCTTTGTCAAGTGGTCGTCGCATTCCGGCTCCCTTGCGCCGAGGGTGCACCTGCTACATATTTCAAGACACCAAGAATAAAGACACGACTCCAATCCGACCTTCCATACCTTGGAGGATTCTCTGGTGTTGTTTTTCTCCACAGTCAGCGTGATCGCATGACAGATTACGGAAACGGTAGAATCCTAAGAATGAAGGTCTGAACATTCCACCACTTCTTTTTCTTTCATTGTTTTCGACTCTCGACTGCCGACTCTCGACTGCCGACTGGCTTTTCAACCCAACAAACTCTATAAACTCTCTTCATCCGTGTATATCCGTGTACATCCGTGGTTAAGCTTGACGAGTGTCTTTCGGTGGTTAGTGTTGTCCGAAGAACATGAACCACGGATTAACACTGATGTATACTGATTGATGCAGGTTTTAACCCTCTCTCAATTGTCTCTTGTGATTTCTTGATCCGTGTATATCCGTGTACATCCGTGGTTGAGGTGTCTCACAGTCTTCGCCTAATCCCTTCCAGCGTAGTCTTTGCCTCCGGGGCAAAGCCAAAGAACTTCTCGAGTTTCTGGCAGGAGCAATCACTGCAATGCGCGCAGTTTCGGACATTCTTCTCTATGCTACAGGCTCGGATCTCACACTCAGAGCAGTGGCTAATTTGCCGTCCGGTGGAGGTTAGGCAGCCATCACATAGACAGTCTTCCGGAGCAAGTGATTCCTTAAACTCCTTGCTCCATTGTTCCGCGACCTTCTTCAAGCCTTCCTGGTCATCGTTCCGCGTGGCAATGTACGCCGGGCAGTCAGTGCACACGAGTCCGCAATAAGCGATTATCTTCTCCATTATGCTCCCTCCTTCTCCTTTCATAGTAACCTCTTGCGCACCCACAAAACCAATAGATTGGTGTACCGGGAAGGGATCTCTTGTTGTTCGCGTAACATAATGAGATAGTCACCTGAATGCCCTTGGACAAGCACCATGATTCGCTTGCGGAATGCATTCTCGAGATGTAAGCTGGTGTAGCGATGAAGATTACAGTATTGGTTGAGGACACCGTTCGGACGGATATACGAGGGCTGCGCAGCGAGCATGGTCTTTCTCTGCTTATCGAACACGCGGGGAAGCGAATGTTATTCGATGTGGGACAGAGCAATCTGTTTCTAAGCAACGCGGATATGCTCGGCGTCAACTTGGAGGTGATCGATGCCCTGATCCTCAGTCACGGCCATTACGATCACACTGGCGGACTTCCGTTCGCGATTAAGAGATGGGGAGGTAAAGGAGTTAAGCTGATTGCCCACCCGGACGTATTCGAGCGCAAGGTAAGAAAGAATGGCGAGGAGATCGGATCTCCTATTACCAAGGATGAGGCTGCTGCTGCCTTCGATCTTGTTCTCTCTTCGGATGTGTTCTCTCTTAGTGATTCTATTCATTTCACCGGCGCAGTTCCGCGGACATTTGAAGATCCTGGAACGATTTGCTATCACTACAAAGGTGATACCCGCATACCGGATCCTGTTCACGATGACGGCTCTATCATCCTTGACACTGAGAAGGGATCGGTGGTTGTAACGGGATGCGCTCACGCTGGAATTCTGAACGTTGCTCGCTTTGCTGAGCGATTCCGGAACCAGGCTGTGTATGCTCTTGTTGGTGGTTTTCATCTGGTTGACGCGACTAATGATCGCCTGGCTCGCATAATTGAAGCCTTTAAACAGATGAAGATCAGGGAGTTGTTCCCCGGTCACTGTACGGGGTTGCCGGCTGTTTGCTGGCTGAGACGTGAATTGGGAGCGCGGAAGATCGATGCAGGGACAGTAATAGAGCTGTAGCGCAAATTCGGGGTCGCATACCCATAAATCGTGATGGGTTCGTAGAGTTCGTAGGGTTCATTGCCCCAGTAGAAGTATAACTGCCAAAATCACTTCACGGGGCAGGGGTTCGTTGGGTGAAGCCAAGAACAGTCCAGCGTCGGGAGTCGAGAAACAGTAATGAGTGATGCGTAATAGGTAACGTAGAACCACCATTACGCTGGATTCCGGCCTGCGCCGGAATGACGAATGCCCGAGGACAGGTGCCGCAGTGAAAAGCAGTTGACCGCAGAGGAAACAAGAAGATGGGTTTAAGAACACAGACATCTTACCCCACTGTAAACAAAGACATTTAACCGCAGAGGGCGCAGAGGACGCAGAGGAAGCCAGGAAAGAGGTATAAATAAACCCTTCACGCATTACAGTTGTCAGACCGTTCGTAGCGTTGGAACCTGTGTCCAAGGTTAAAGACAACGTCGCAGGCAAGCTACGACGCTACACAAGCACAACCCTATACGAATACAGCGTAATGGTGGCTCTGTGTTCTGATTCAGTTATCAGTAATGAGAGCTCTGAAAAACCCCTGCTAACCCCGGATTGTGCGAGAGCGATGAATTTCGCCAACATGCGTAAGCACAGACTAGTACTGGATTGTCGACTGCCGGCGCTAACAGGGAAGATCGGTAGAATTCATAGCAAACAGGGTTTTTCAGAGGTTTCAGTAATCAGTTTTCGGTAGTCAGTTTGCCTTCCCATTCAACCAGTCAACCAATCAACTATTCAACTCGCCTTTTCTCGACTCCCGACTGTCTTGTCACCCATTACTCATTACTGTCTATTACTCCCCCTCCCTTTAATTCCCTCCCTCGATCGGGGAGGGAAGATTGTTTGAAATCAGTTCTTAGCTCTTGGTTCTTAGTAAACAGTGTTCAGTTCCGGGTTCCTTGTCTTTCACCGTTTTTTGACTCCCGACTGCCGACTCTAGACTCCCGACTGTCTTTCCACCCACCACCCACCACTTACCACTCACCGCCTTTCCGAGAGAAATGCCTTGCGTAAGCTTAAGTCTGCTTGCTCAATGCTGCTTCAGATGGTAATATTTCCCCCTATGATTGAGAGGAGAAAATGACGGCGACAAATGGAATTACCCTACGGGTTACTGAGCTTAAGAAGTACTATGGTAAGATACATGCCGTTGATGGCGTCTCTTTTGTGATTCCAAGTGGTAGCGTGTTTACTATCCTTGGACCAAATGGCGCTGGCAAGACGACAACCTTGGAAATCTTAGAAGGGATTCGCGTCCCCGATGCTGGAGAGATCGAAGTTTTCGGGGTTCGAGTCAAGCAGATAGACCGTGAAGTAAAGAAGCGGCTAGGGGTCCTTCTCCAGGATGGGAACTTTGAGCCTTACCTGAAGGTAAAGGAAGTAGTGAAGCTCTTTGCTTCTTTCTTCCCAGCAGCATTATCCGTGGAAGAAGTCCTTCGGCGAGTGGCGCTACAAGAGAAAGGGAGCGCCTATATTAGAACGCTTTCCGGTGGCCAGCGGCAGCGCCTAGCTGTTGGCGTTGCGCTTGTGAACGATCCCGATCTTATCTTTCTTGATGAACCAACGACCGGCCTTGATCCACAGGCACGAAGGAACATGTGGTCGGTGATTACGAATCTGAAAGAGCAGAGAAAGACGATCATTCTTACCACTCATTACATGGAAGAAGCCGAAGCCCTCTCTGACTATGTGTGCATCATGGATAATGGGGTCATTATTGCTGAGGGAACTCCACGTGAACTGGCGGCGAGACTTGGCCAGGAAACGATTATCGAGTTTAGCGCTGGTTCTATTGACACGGAATGGCTTGACCAGCTCAGTAGCTTTGGGAAGGGAGTCCGCAAAGATGGGGAGATCGTGTATGTAGAAACGGAAGATCTTGTCGAAACAATGGAGCAGATGCTCGCGTGGTCAAGAGAAAAGAGAATCCCTCTAAAAAACATGATTGTGCGCCAACCTAACCTGGAAGACGTGTTCTTATCACTCACCGGAAGGAAACTAAGAGAGTGAAGGGAATCCTCCGTGTCGCTCAAGCACACTTACTTACTGCACTGCGGGAGAAGATAACGCTATTTTGGTTTCTTATCTTTCCCCTGTTTCTTCTAGCTATCTTAACACTAATCTTTGGCAATATGGGTGCGGAGGGCGAGATTAGCTTTGCCATAGCTGTGGTGAATCTGGAGACAGATACTGCAGGTCCGGTTGACTTTGCAGGCATTATTGAAGGTGTTTTTGAGCAAGCGGGGAAGCCGTCTGAGGAAGGGAAGGAACCCCTGTTTGTCATTAGCTCTCCAGCAAGCGGGGAAGCCCTGGAGGATTTCTTGACTGGTGAGAAAAAGGCGACTCGATTTGGAGATCGAGCCGCGGTGATTGTTATTCCCGAGGGGTTTAACCAATGTTTGCTGCTCCGCGTGATGGGAGATGGTCCATCATCTGGCCCTGACTGTTCCCTTATGATCTACGTTAATGAAGGAAGCGCCGCGTCTGGGATGGCAACATCTATTATTGACCAGATTCTTGCCGGAGTCGAGCGGAATATTCTCACCAGCATGGGCCGGTTTCAAGAGCAACAAGCCATCCCAACGGAAACGCTATGGATAGGAAGTAGTGGAACAGAAGTGCTTTATGTGGATTTCCTTTTGCCCGGTATTGTTCTGATGGGATTCTTTGTGAATGGTCTGTTTGGTGTCCCTGGGTCAATCTTGTTTGCCCGCGATAAGGGTGTGTTACGTCGCTACTGGGTGACACCACTTACTGTTACTCATTACCTTGCTGGGTTCTCCGTTGGGCATCTGATGCTATGCTTGGTTCAGTTTGCCATTTTGTTGCTGCTTGGACGGTTTGCTTTTGGGGCTACAGTCACGTTTTGTCAGCCGGTGTCGATTTTCCTGTTGCTGCTCGCCGCGATAACTTTTCTCGCTTTCGGTTTCTTTGTTGCTTCCGTGGCTAAAACGGCCAACACGGGAATGGCGATCGGTAATATTCTGAATATGCCAATGATGTTCCTCGGTGGTCTGTTCTTTCCGGTGGCTGGACTGCCTTTGGTGCTCAAGGCGATCGTCTATGTAAATCCACTCACCTATCTTGCCAAGGGCTTGCGCGTAAGCTTGGGAACAGAGGTGGGAACGCTATCTGTTTCGATGATTGCTGTCCCGTTGGCGTGGATCGCTGTTTGCGTTGCCGTAGCCTCATGGCGACTGAGCTGGGATGTGGAACGATGAGGTCGTTTAGAGCACTACTTTATGCTGAGTGTGTGATTTTTGCCCGCGACAAAGCCGCTCTTACCTTCACCTTTCTTTTTCCGCTCATCTTCGTTCTTCTTTTTGGATTCCTTATGGGAGGGATGGGGGGCGCTGAGGGTGCCCGCCTTGGGCTATATATGCCAGATGGAGGTACAGGAGAAGTCTTGGAAGAAGTCTTGGCAGGAATAGGGTCGATATCGGTGACTCACTACAGCGATCAGTTCGCATTGCAGGACGCTCTAGAGGAAAAGAAGATTGATTTTGGGCTTGTCTGGGATGGAGAAAGGCTGATCTTCCATTACAATTCCACCCGAGTGCAGGAGAATTACGCATTTCAGCAACTTGCCACAGGTATTGCCGCCCAGTTCAATCTTAGCCATCAGGGCTTGTTTCAGATTCTTACAGCAGAAAGGATCCATGTAGGGAGAAAGGCAAGCACAGGTTGGTTTAGCTCTGTAGTACCTGGAATTATGGCCTTCTCCATTCTTTCAGCAGGGTTATTCGCCGTATCCGGACACATCACTGCGATGAAGGAGAGAAGACTTCTCGATCAAATGATCGTGACTCCGATGCGCCCAATCATGTTGTTGTCCGCTGTTATCTGTGTGCGGCTTGTCATAGTGTATATTTCAACTTTGATTACGCTTCTTGTCGCGGTAGTGGTGCTGAAGTTGGGCTTCACTGTTTCCTGGCTTCGCTACACGATTTTTGTGACTAGCTCAACTGTGGGAGTGATGGGGCTAGGCTCGCTGATTGCTCTTGTTGTTCGAAGGCCCTCTAGTGCAAGCCACATTGCCAACGTTGTTTCTATGCTTATGATGTTCCTTGCCGGAATATACTTTCCGGTTGAGATTATGCCTTCCTATTTGCGGGTGCTTAGCAAAGCCCTTCCCTTAACCTATATGGCCGACGCAATGCGGTATGTCACAGGTGTTACCGAGATGGCAGAAACTCGCTTCTGGGGGATCACAATCGCTATGCTTGTCCTTGCCGCTGTGTTGTTGCCGCTGCTTGGTCGCTATATTGTGAAACCGGATCGAGGCTAGTCCTAGCCCGATATGCCAAATAGGCGAATTGCACCAAGATAGGCGAAAAGGACGATAGTACCAGCAATAAGTACCCCAACTGCGATCAAAGGGAAGGCGCGCCTTAACGGTATCCCAAACAAGAATGCGGCGATCGTTCCAGTCCATGCTCCGGTTGCGGGAAGGGGGATTGCCACAATTAAGATTAGGCCAATTGCTCCATAGCGGGCGATGAGCCTGCCCTTGCGGCGCGTTCGCGCGAATACCCAGTTAGTCACCCTGGTGGTAGGCGTCCAGCGGTACAATAATCTCTCGCCTCGCTGTAGTGCAAAGAAAAGCGGGATCACTGGAAGCAGGTTTCCAAAGACTGCAATGAAGAATGCCATAGCTGGCGGGAATCCATATTCACAGGCCAGAGGTAATCCTCCCCGTAGCTCGGCTACGGGCATAGCTGATGCCAGAATAACATAGAGCATATGAATCACAGACATGAGGCTAAGTGTAGTGATTTGTCGCTGAAGATGGTAGTCCATTGTACCGTTGTCTATAATGGATGTCTGGAGGCGGGGTTCAGTGAAACTGTATAACACCCTCACGCGCAAGAAAGAGACATTTCAGCCACAGGACGGTAAGACTGTGAAGATGTACGTTTGTGGCCCAACCGTCTATGATTACCTGCATATTGGAAACGTTCGGCCAATTATCGTCTTTGATACGCTACGCAAGTATATGGAGCGTTTTGCTGGATGGAAGGTTGTTTATGTTCAGAATATTACCGATATTGAGGACAAGCTGATTGCGCGTGCGCTGGAAACGGGGTTGGCGGTAGAGAAGCTTGCTCACCAGTACACCAAGGCATATTTTGACTTGCTGGAACAACTCAATGTCAAGAAACCAACGAACAGCCCTCGAGCCACCGAGCATATTGGCGACATGATCGAGTTAATCAAGACGTTGATTGAGAAGGGTTATGCCTATGAATGTGATGGCGATGTGTATTATAGTGTGGCAGCGTTCAAGAATTACGGAAAGCTTTCTGGACGGCGACTTGAGGAACTCGAAGTTGGGGCTCGCGTCGCATGTTCGACGAAGAAAAAAGACGCCCTTGATTTTACGTTGTGGAAGGCAGCCAAACCGGGTGAGCCGAAGTGGGAATCTCCGTGGAGTGAGGGAAGACCAGGATGGCATACGGAGTGTGTTGTTCTCTCTGGAGAAGTTCTTGGGGATACGCTTGACATTCATGCCGGTGGAAACGATCTTATCTTCCCTCATCACGAGAACGAGATTGCTCAGGCGGAAGCAAGGAGTGGCAAGCTTTTCTCGCGTTTTTGGCTGCACAACGGCATGCTCACATTTAATGGGGAGAAGATGTCTAAATCCCTAGGTAACTTTGCTTACGCGTATCAAGTGTTAGAGAAGTTTGACGCAGAGAGCGTTCGCTACTTTTACCTTTCCCGCCACTACCGCAAACCACTTGATTATTCAGAGACAGGTCTCGCGGAAGCTAGCAAAGCTCTTTCCCGCGTATATGCCTTAATTGATGAGGTGGAAGCGGAGTTTGCCACCGGAGAGAAAGGGGAGGTTGAATTGACTGGACGGGAATTTGTCGACTCGCTTGGTGAGTTTCGTGAGCGTTACAGCGGGGCAATGGATGATGATCTCAACACTGTTGCGGCTATTGCTGTTATTCAGGAACTTGTCTCCGAAGCCAATCGCTTCCGGAAGACCGCCGAGGGACAGGATCGGCAAGCGCTAACACAGGTTGTGGGGCTTATCCGTGAACTTGGTAACCCACTGGGGTTATTCCAAAGGGAAAGAGAAAGAGGGCGAGACCTGCAGGATGAACTTATCCGTTTGTTGATTGATCTGCGCGCTGAACTGCGCGTGCACAAGGAATTTGCCCTTGCTGATTCCATCCGCGCGCGATTAGCCAAACTGGGGATTACGCTGAAAGATACCCCACAAGGAACGATCTGGGCTTAGATGTAGTTCTCACGGGCGCGTTGCTGTAATACTTCGAGCACTACCTTGTCAACATCTTTCATTCCCTGCTGACTGATATGCGCTACATTATCTATTGTTTCCTCTATCGACGCTCCGACTATGCCCTCATTGGAGACGTTTTGTCCCTTTAGGGCGAACAAGGCGACAAGATAAGCTTCCAGCGCTGTAGTTCCCGCCTTTAGGGAGCAGGTTGCCTTTGCTCCATCGCAGAGAACTCCGGCAAGGTTTGCCAGCATCATCTTCACAGCCTGAGTGGCTTGCTCCAATCCTCCTCCAAGTAAGTGGGTTAACCCAGCAGCCGCTCCGCTGCCAGCTGCTACTACGCTTCCACAAATTGGAGCAAGGAGTCCTAGTCTTGCCCGAACAAAGCTTGTCGTTAGATGACCTATAACGATAGCCTCAGCGATTTGCTCATCTGTGTTACCTTTCTTCTCTCCAACCATAGCTATGGGAAGAATGGTAAGGATTCCGGAGTTACCGCTCCCGGCGCTGCTCATTACCGGCATCTGTACTCCTGTCATACGGGCAGATACGGCTGCCGAGCAGCAACCGCGGACACGATAACCAAGATCGTTCTTGAGAACTCTTTCTGCGATCATTGTTTGCATGATTTGACCAGAATTCAGACCGTTGTCAGCCTTTTGCCTAAGGCCGTATTCCGCGATAGCACGGTTCATCCGTATTCCATCCCAAATGTAGCTCACATCTTGTGAATCCATTTCTTCAACTAGTTCCAGTAATTGCTTGTAGGAGAGGGCTCTGATTAGTGACAAGAAAGTTCCCTTACCTTTCTTGTTTGAAGTCGAGGCGTTTTTCTCAAAAACTACCTTGCCATCTTTTACTACTTTAGTGATGGCAGCGTGCTCCTGTTCAATAATACAGGTTGCTTGATGATGCGGCGTAAAGAGGCTGGCTTCTACGTAGATCTCCGGTCCATCCATCCGCCGGATGATTTCTACCCGTTCTTGCCGTAGTTGTTCTAGCGCCGTTGACACATCTGCAGGCTTGCAGTCTTTCAGTGCTTGTAGGCCGTACTCTGCTTGTCCGCAGGTCATTGCAAGGGCGGCAGCGACGGCATTGCCCTTTGCTCCCTTGACTCCAGGAATGCCAACTGCCACTCCATTCTTGTAGATTCCTTCGCTCACCGTTACTCGCACAAAGGAGATTTCCTCATCGCGAGGTAGCTCTTGTGCTGCCCTGGCTACCGCAAGCGCGACGGCACCAGGTTCTGTACAACCCAACGCTGGTTTTACCTCGTGGTGAAGAAAAGCCTTTAATGAGAACATCCACACTCCCTATTATTGTTTGGGTATCAAACTTTACCACTTGTGGGTGCGTGATTTCCAGACGAAGAATACTTCAAGTAGAAGGACAATATTGAGGGGGAGAGATCTCTCTTGTCATTGAATCTTGTTGGAAGATGAAGGTAATATTCCATAGGAGGTGACAAATATGTAAACTCGATTCTAGATACAGAGGGAAGAGCAGCGCATGGGCTGGGGATTATGATCCCCAGCTGACGAGGTGGAGGTTCCCTGTTGTAATTTGGGGCTAACTCTAAGGCATGATGCCGAGGGGGAAAATCGAGAGATCAGCGGAAGCCTTCAAGGCTGGCACAGTCTTCTTCTTCCCTTCCAAAGGGAAAAGCGCTCCTGTACAAATCCGCCGGGCGACCGGCGGGACAATGAAGGAGTGCAGTGCAAGTGTTTCATAGCGTTACCATCTATGTGAGGAATTCACTCTATTTGCTGGAAAGTTCCCCGATGTAGGCTACGTGCGTAGCTCTCACAGCTAGGATGGCGAATCTAACGGGCAAACACATTACTAGATGATGCTTGATCGATCAGGTACTCAAGGGAGAAAAAATGTCTGCGAGCAAACGCGTTCTTAAGAAAGTCTCTACCCCATTCGATCGTCTTGAACCGAGCGGCGCTATTCTCATGATAAACATGCTGGATCCACAGATAAGTACGATGCGCGTTTTCCTAGAAGCCATCGAAGATGCACAATTGCCGTTCTTCTTAGTAGCCAACAAGATGGATCTCGTTGAAAAGGCTCAGCTGAGCGCCACGCGAGACAAGCTGGGCCTAGATCTTGTCCCAGCCTCGATGGTCACTGGTGAGGGCACAGAAGCGATCAAATCACGCTTTCGGGATGCTTTCTCCCCGGGCGACCGGGTGGCAATTCTAGGAGTATTCAATAGCGGGAAGACCAGTCTCATCAGTCAATTAACTGGACTGGATCTGGCGATTGGCAATCTGCCGGGCACTACTTTAGAGTTCACTCAATACAGTTATGAGGGTTACACGCTCATCGATACCATTGGACAGGTGATTGATATCAATAAGCCGATGATGGTTAGTGTAGATCTCTCTGACTGTCAATCTTCTAGAGAGAAGCTGGCTCGTGTGTTGCGCCAGGATGCTGAGGGTATCTTGGCTACCTTGGAGACCGCACTCGATGGGCTTGAGCAGGTAGTGGAAGTGCTCAACGCGCAGATCGAATCAGGGCATAAGGTTGTGGTTACTGGGGCAGGAGCCAGTGGCTTGGTGGCCATGGAGATGAGTGGACAGGGGCTAGAAACCGGTGTGCCAATCCTGGTCTTTACCAACGATCTGGCTACCGCCCAGCCAGTCAGTTTTTCTAAGGGAATAGGCGAAGAGGAGATGGGGTTATCTCGCTATATTGCCTTGGCTGTTAATCCAGGAGACATAATTGTTGGGATTTCAGCTAGTGGCGGAACAGGCTTTGTATACGATGCGTTGAGGCGGGCGAGGGATAAAGGAGCCATCACAGTAGTCATAACTGAGAATGTGGACACTCCTTTGGGCCAGACAGCCGATTACCTTATCAAGAGCAATGCCAAGCCTGAGGGCCCTTCATCGAGCAAGATCCAGGCTGCGCATCTTGCCATTGTCCACGCATTGCTGTTGACTCTGGCTGACAGACGAGGGGTCACGGCCGATCAATCTATTGGCTTCATGTTGCCCGAGGTGGTTGCCACCAAGAAAATGGGCATTAAATGAGGCTCCTCACACTCCAGCCAAGATTTATCTCTCGCCTGTTCGTTTCACTCACTCAAGACGCCAGGATCGCAGAGAAAGGCAACAATATGGTTAAGAGCAAAGATATCCTACTGCTAAAACAAAGACATTTTACCGCAGAGGGCGCAGAGGAAACCAACAATAGGGGAAAAACAAAACCATCTTATCCTCACTAGAAACAAAAGACATTTTACCGCGGAGGGCGCGGAGATCGCGGAGGAAGGCATATTCTTTGTTTACATACAAAACCATAATATGATTGTAGAGAAGAAGAAAAGAGGGTGTACTTTGCATCCTTCGCGGTTGAGCAGTTGTCAGTAATCAATTTTGAGACCTCTGAAAAACCCCTCTTTTCCCTGTATTGTGCAAGGGCAAAGAATTCCGTCAACATGCGCAAGCAAAGACTATTACTGGATTTACGGCTGTCGGTCTTGATAGGCGAAATCTGCAGAATTGGCAGCAAACAGGGTTTTTCAGAGGTCTCAGTTTTCAGTTATCAGTTGGTCCTTACCATTCACCACTCACTACCTACTATTCACTATTCTTCTTTGCGTTTTGACTTAGCTAAATAGTCTTCGATAGCTAGCTTGAGTGCCTCCTCGGCTAGAGCCGAGCAGTGCATCTTAATAGGCGGAAGACCATCCAGGGCCTCTGCTACTGCTTTATTAGATATCTTTAGCGCTTGTTCTATGGTCTTCCCTTTTACCATCTCGGTGACCATGGAGCTCGTAGCAATGGCTGCTCCACACCCAAATGTCTTGAACTTGGCATCTATGATAATATCATCCCTTACCTTGATATAGAGTTCCATGATATCGCCACATACAGGATTTCCAACGTGGCCTATTCCATCAGGGCTCTCCATCTCTCCGACATTTCTGGGATTCTGGAAATGCTCCATGACTTTTTCGCTATACAATGACCGCAAATCTTTTGTTCTCTTCATTTCTTGCCTGGCTTATACAATGGTGACATTGTTCGGAGCTTGTTGACAATCTGGGGCAGCTTCTCTAGTACGTAATCCACATCTTTTTCCGTGGTTTCTTGTCCTAAGCTGAGGCGCAGAGAGCTATGAGCTGACTCATGCGGAAGCCCTAACGCTAGTAGCACATGGGAAGCCTCTAACACGCTCGAACTACAGGCAGAACCAGTGGAGGCGGCAATACCCATCAAATCTAGGTTGAGGAGAATCGATTCTCCTTCCACAAATTCTAGGCTTATGTTGACGTTGTTGGGCAGCCTTTGCGTAGGATGACCATTTAAATGGACGTGGTCAATGCGATTCAATATTCCCTTTATCAGTTTGTCGCGCAGGGTTTCCAGTCGTTCTTTCTCCTGTCCCATCTCCTGTTGAGCAAGCTGGCAAGCCTTTCCAAATCCTACTATTCCTGGGACGTTTTGAGTGCTCGCTCGCCGCCCGTGTTCTTGCTCGCCGCCGTGCATGAAGGGAACTATTTTGGTGCCTTTTCTGATATAGAGTGCCCCTACTCCCTTGGGACCACAGAATTTATGAGCAGATATGCTGACCAGATCTACCTTAAGTTCATCGACATCTACAGGGAGGTGCCCCACAGTCTGTACTGCATCAGTGTGAAAGCAGATCTCCCTATCCTTGGTGATTCTAGCTATCTCCTGTATAGGTTCGATTGTCCCTATTTCATTGTTGGCGTGCATCACCGAGATGAGAATAGTTTCATCGGTAATGGCTTTCTTAACTTCCCCGAGATCTACTAAACCATCTCTATCTACTGAGAGATAGGTCACATTGAAGCCTCTCTTCTCCAAGAACTTACACGTCTCTATCACTGCGTGATGTTCAATAGCAGTAGTGATAATGTGCTTCCCTTCATGTTCTTTAGCGTAAGCCACTCCCTTTATGGCGAAGTTATCCGCTTCTGTACCGCTGCCGGTGAAGACAATCTCGTTGCCTTTAGCCCCGATAAGCTGGGCTACCTTCTCTCGGGCCTCCTCGATAGCTCCATTGGCTTCTTGGCCAAAGGAATGGATACTGGAGGGGTTGCCAAAGCCATCTGTAAACCACGGCAGCATGGCCTTTAGAACTAAAGGATGCGTTGGTGTTGTAGCCGCATAATCGAGGTATATTCTTCTCATGATTCTCCCGTCTCAGGGTTTGGCGTGGCGCCTTCAAGAGCACGTAAGCTTGGATAACAGAAGACGACCCCCCCCTCCCCCGAAAAAAACGTGAATACCGTCTTCCTAAACAGCCTCCACTCTTGTTACCTCAGAGACCTCTCTCTTGAGGGTCTCTTCGATTCCTTGCTTTAGGGTCATCTGGCTCATAGGACAACCTATGCAGGCACCTGTCAATCTCACTTTCACCACGCCATCATCACTAACTTCAACCAGTTCCACATTTCCGCCATGGCCCAGAAGAGATGGCCTTATTCCCTCTAATGCTTTCTCAACCTTTTCTTTCATCTTGGATTCACTCCTTTCCTGAAAACTCGTCGCTTCCATTCTTACTAAACCTCTATTTGTTTTCCTCTAGGTACTTCCTTCTTTGGCGATCTGCTAAGTCCTGTAGGGTTGTCGACTCTAGAACATTATTTATAGCTTGCCGTGCCTCTTCCCACACTTCTCGGACTGCGCAGAAGCTAACTCTATTACAAGCGCTAGGATCGTTAAGACAATCCACTGATAGGATAGGGCCATCCAAGGCCCTTATCACTTCGCTGAGTTTTATTTGCGCGGGAGATCTAGCTAAGACATACCCCCCGCGAGCCCCACGGATACTCCTTACCAGGCCAATCGTCTTGAGAGACATAACCAGCTGATCTAAATATTTCTGAGAGATTTCCTGGCGTTTGGCAACATCCTTGAGGGGAACAGGTCCTTTCCCATAATTTAGAGCCAACTCGAGCATCGCTCTTGTGCCGTATCGTCCTCTGGTTGAGAATGACATAAGTAACCTCACTATCTCCAGTAAATATATGGATTCACTAGGCTTTATAACCGAAAGCATGGCCCTTGTCAAGTGAATCTCATTCTCGATCATTCAAGCCTTGCGCTAGCATAGGGACCAGTTATCAATTTGGCACGAAGGCGACCATCAACTACCACAAGAGTGTTACAAGTATCCTCGAAGCGCTGGCTGGACCGGCCCGGATACAGCGCTCCCCATATGCTGACAGAAGAGGAGCGCCGGCTTTGTGTGGGCGTGTTGTGTGTGAAGACGGAAGTGCTTACACTTTTTAGATTCATCTATTCGATACTTGGAGGTAAGAGGAAGGAATGTTAATTAAGCAATTCGTAACAGGTGGGGATCGCAACTTTGGCTATCTTGCCGCCGATGAGGTGAGTGGTAGGGCCCTCGTGGTCGACCCTTCTTTCTCTCCGGAGATGATCGTGGATTACGCGCGTGGAAAGGGATATGAGATCGTCTATATCTTCGTTACCCACGACCACATCGACCACACGAACGGGAACTACGTAATCGGACGACTCACCGGGAAGCAACCGCTGTTTTTTAGAACTACGGACCCGACAACCGGGATCCGCGTGGAGGACGGGGCTCAATTCCCCTTAGGGAGCTTGGGGGTGACGATTCTGCATACCCCGGGACATACCGAGGATTCAATATGCATTCACATCGAAGACGCGGTCTTCACTGGAGATACCCTATTTGTTGGCAAAGTAGGAGGGACCGGGTTCGGCTCGGGGGCGCGAGAAGAATATGCGTCTCTTCACAAGAAACTCCTTGTCCTACCTGATTCGACCCGCGTTTTCCCAGGACACGATTACGGTACCGCAGCGCAGTCGACGATCGGGAGAGAGCGGAGGACGAACCCGTTTCTCCTTCAGCCTAACTTCGAGGCGTTTGTCCACCTGAAGCAGAACTGGTTGATCTACAAGAAGGAGCATGGGATAGCATGATCCCCTGGTATGTGCGGAGCTTTCGTCAGGAATATCTCGATCTTTATCCACATCGCGACGATGTCGAAGCACGGGCAGATGTGCGGGCAATCATCGATCTGGTCGCTCCCCCGAGAGAGGAGCCGCTCCTTGATTTGGGATGTGGGGCCGGGCGTCATCTTCTCGCGCTGCATAAGGCGGGCTTCCACCAGCTGAGTGGCCTCGACCTTTCGCGGGAACTCCTCGAGGTCGCCAAGGAGCGGCTTGCAGCAATAGGAGCGGGAGACGTTGAGCTTCTGCATAGCGACATGCGACATATCCCCTATGTAGATCACTTTGCCATGGTGTTGTCCATGTTCACGTCGTTTGGGTATTTCGAAGATGACGAAGAGAACAGAGCGGTTCTTGTCACAGTCAGCCGGTCCCTGCAGTCAAGGGGACGGTTCCTGATCGACTATCTCAACCGCGACTGGGTGATCACTCACCTCATCCCCAAGGAAGAGCTGGTTCGTGACGGCAAGCGTTTTTGGATCGAGCGGCGCGTAAGCGAAGATCGACGTCGTGTGGAGAAGAAGGTCCGAGTGATCAGCCCGGGCGGTGAGGAGAAGGTGTTCTACGAATCGGTGCGAATGTATACACCATCCGAGATGGAGGAATTGCTGGAGAGAGCGGGATTAACAGGTGTGCGGCGCTACGGGTCGCTTCAGGGCGCTCCTCACCGAGCCGAGAGCCCCAGACTCATCCTCGTTGCCGAAAAAGGAGGAGGACGCGCTGAATAGCCTTGATGCTCAGACGGTCTACCCAGGGAACAGATTGTACCTTGACTACATCTCCGGCCAAGGAATGGCCGCGTCTTTCTTTTCGCACCTTCCGTCGGGGTTCGCAGCGGCACTGACAGCTCGCCGCGAGGTGGACTACCCCAGGGAGGAGGTTTGCAGCCTTCTCGAGACCTACAACGCGCGCCTCCAGGCCGATCCCGTTGCACTGGAGAACATTGCTGCCCTGAGGCAGCAATCGGTCTTCTGCGTGACTGGGGGTCAACAGGCTGGATTCCTCGGTGGGCCGGTCTACACGCTCTACAAGATCATTACTACGATTCGCCTGGCTGAATTGTTGGAAAGGGAGCTCCATGTGAAAGTTGTTCCTCTCTTTTGGCTGGCCAGCGAGGATCATGACTTCACTGAGATCAACCGTGCCTACCTTCTCAAACAGGACGGTGAGGTTGGCGTGGTTTCCTTCGCGTGGGAAGAGCAAGGGCGCCCGATCTCCGATCTTCCGCTGACCAAGGAGGTTCTGCGCGGCTACCAAACGTATCTTGATACCCTCCCCGCCATCGCTAACTGCTCGTCTGTGAAGAGGTTGTTTGCCCCTCAGCCAGGAGAGAACTACTGCGCCTGGCACGCGCGGATTTGGTTGCGCCTGTTCTCTAGTCGTGGCCTTGTCATTGTCGATCCATCGGTTCTTTGCTCCCCCGCGAGTACTTTCTTTCGCACGGTTTTAGAGAAACAAGAGGCGATTGGGCAGCACTTGCGCGAAGCCGCCACAAGTCTTAGTGATGCGGGTTACGAGCCGGCCCTATCCCCTGATAGGGCGGGGCGCCTGTTCACCCGTGATGCTGACGGACGTAGGGTCCGGGTGAAATCCCCTTTCGATCATCTTACGGAAGTGATAGAACATCCCGAGCGCTACTCGACCGATGCCGCTCTCCGTCCACTGCTTTCCGACACACTCCTTCCGAGTGTGGCGAACGTTCTCGGTCCAGGAGAAACCGCGTATCATGCCATGCTGAAGCCACTGTATCAGCTCTTTCGCCTGCCGCAGCCGGTCCTCTTCCCGAGGAAGAGCTATACCGTGTTGGCTCAAGAAGAGGCCGATCTGATTACGCGCTACGGGACGAGCGTTGCCGCTATTCTCTCGGCAACATTCAACGCCAGACAGGTACTGCGCGAGCTTGCGCCAAAGGAGCTAAAATCGCGGTTTTCGGCGGCACGAGAGACAACAGCCCAGGCGTTTGTTCCGCTGCGCGCCCTTCTTGAAGAGATCGACCCCGGTTTGGAAAAAAGGAGAGAGAAGGCTCGAACAAGCTCCCTCTATAACATTGATCAGCTGGAGAATCGTGCCATCCGGGCCGAGCTGGCAAAGCGCGGCCTTGGAGCGCGGAAGCTCCAACAACTTTGTAACGCTCTCTTCCCAAGAGGAAGACCCCAGGAGCGCGTCTTTCCTCTGCCCTATTTCATCAACCGATATGGATCTGAGTTTGTGAATAGACTTTTCTCGATGGGACGAGTTGACGATTTCTCACATCATGTGATAACCTTGGAGGGTGAAAATGGCTGAAGCAGATGTACTCGCTTTTGGTGCTCACCCGGACGACATCGAGCTTGGCTGTGGGGGGACGCTCGCCAAATTGGCTAGCACTGGCCGATCTATTGTCCTTGTGGACATGGTCCGTGGCGAGTTGGGGACCCGAGGAACGGTAGTGACGCGCCGGCAGGAGGCGACAGCCGCCGCTGAGATCCTTGGTGTGACCACAAGGGAGAACCTGGATCTCGAGGATGGAAACCTTCGCGCGACTACTCCGGCCAAGCATAAAGTGGTCGAGGTTGTTCGTCGTTGGAAGCCACAGCTGGTTTTCATTCCCCATTGGTGCGTGCGGCATCCCGACCATGCGCACGCAAGCGAACTGGCCTACGAAGGGATATTTCTCGCCGGGCTCCCCCGCTATGAGACAGGCCAAGAGAGCCATCGTCCAACCAAGATTCTCTACTATATGGCATGGGAGGAGTTCGATCCGACATTCATCGTCGATATCACTGACCAATTCGATCAGAAGATGGAAGCAATCTATGCCTATACCACGCAATTCAGAGCGGATGAATCGAGCTACGCGCCGACACGGCTTACCTCGCCCCAGACGGATTGGTTTATCCGCAGCCGCATGGCCTATTATGGATCACTTATAGGAAAGAGGTATGGAGAGGGCTTCTTAATACGAGGTAAGTTGGAGGTCGAGGATCCGATAGCATTGGAATTTCGGTCATTCTAAGGAGAGAGCATGCGGATCGGCATCGCCTGTTACCCCACTCATGGAGGAAGCGGAGTAGTGGCTACCGAACTCGGGAAGCACCTGGCAGAGCGGGGACACGAGGTGGCGTTCATCAGCTATGCCGCGCCGCTTCGGCTAGCAGAGCTCCCACCGCGCGTTAGCTTCCATGAGGTTGAGATCGAGGAGTACCCGCTTCTCAGACACTTTCCCTATGCCCTTGCGCTTGCTTCTAAGATGGCCGAGGTAGCACGGATGCAGAGGCTTCAGATCCTCCACGTGCACTACGCAATCCCGTTCGGGGCAGCAGCCTTGCTCGCAAAACAGATTATGGGGAGCTCGGGTCTCAAGGTAGTAACAACCCTGCACGGGACCGATATCACCCTAGTTGGGAACAATAGGTCGTTTAAACCGGTCACAACGGTGACGATTGAAAAAGCCGATGCAGTGACGGCGGTCTCCCACTTCCTACAGGAGGAGACGAAACGTCAATTTGGAGTGACTCGCAAGATTGACGTTATCTATAACTTCATTGACCCGGAGCTGCATGAAGGCGAGATTTCACCTTGTATTCCACGTTGCGGTTCCCCGCAACAGGTCACGTTAATGCACATATCAAACTTTCGTCCCGTCAAGCGGATCCGGGACGTGATTACCGTCTTTGCCAGGGTCGCCGCAGTGATGGACGCGCGGCTGATCCTGGTTGGAGACGGACCAGATGCCTCAGTAGCTGAGCAAACTGCCATAGAGCTTGGGGTAGACGATCGCGTTACGTTTCTTGGGGTGGTGGAACGGGTCGCTCCGATCCTCCAAGCTGCCGACCTCTTCTTGCTCCCCAGCGAGACAGAGAGTTTTGGGTTGGCCGCATTGGAGGCGATGGCGAGCGGGGTCCCGGTGGTGGCGAGTGACGTTGGTGGGATTCCTGAAGTAGTGGAGCATGGGGTTACCGGGTACCTTGCTCCGGTAGGAGACCTCGACCAAATGTCCAGTTACTCCATTGAGCTTCTCTCCAACTGTTCGCGAAAAGAGGCTTTCGCGCGTGCGGCCAAAGAACGTGCCGCCACGGTCTTTAACTATCGAGGGATCGTCCCGCAGTACGAGGCGATCTATGAACGGGTGCTGAAATACAGCTAGGAAAACTGTGTAGTATGAAACCCGGCCTGTGCTATTTCACTTGATCTCTCCTACCGATTGGGTATCTTTATGTAGGTTAACTGGAGGCGTGAAATACATGCCGAGACGAGTGGTTATGCTTTCTCTTCTCTTCGTAGTTTCTGCCCTTAGCGGGGGGCGGCGGGTGCGGCGAGTAAGTTGATACAACATCGATGCAGTGGTTAGGTCGCGTTTATCTGAAATTCCCGCCAGTTACTGCCTGTGCTGGTGGCGGTTACGAAAACAGAGTTCGAATGTCCATTCTCTGCTTGACTTTCCTGGGGAACCTAACTTGAGAACTCAGAACGGATACAAGGAGGAATTAATGAAAGCTGGATTTGTCTTTTTGTTAATCATCATCGCCCTGGGAGCCACTGTAGTGGCTGCACCGAAGATCGATGTCGAGGGCTCCATGTACGACTTCGGAGAAATACTCGAAGGGATCGCCGTCGCTCACACGTTCACCCTGAGGAATGTCGGAGATGAGTCCCTCGTGATAAAGCGGGTGCGCGCGGATTGTGGGTGTACTACTACAGACCTCCCGAAAGACAACCTCTCTCCCGGAGAATCGACTGAGCTTGAGATCAGCGTAGATACAGCGGGGTTCAGGGGGAATATCGCCAAGCGTATCTACATCGAATCGAACGACCCAACAACCCCTACACTCACGCTGCGGGTTACCGGAACGGTGAAACAACCGGAGCGCTACCATATCGCAGTGAGTGACTTGGACTACCTGTTCTACTTGTTGATCGACCTGCGAGATCCGGAGGCTTACGCAACCGCTCATCTGATGGGCGCGATCAACATCCCTTACGCGGAACTGGGTGACTGGACGAGCCGCCTCCCTCAGGGTGTGCTGATCATTCTTTACGATCAGGATGGCTCTGTGAGTGATGAGGCGGCGCAGATGTTGAGTGGCGCGGGTTTTCCTGAGGCGAAGAGCCTCCTCGGCGGGTTGGGCGAGTGGACGCGCCAGTTTCAGGAGAAGTTAGTTCTCTCTTCAAGCGGTTAATCCATGCAGCTTTAGGTAACAGCTGTGGCGAGGATTCTTTGCGGACAGACTTCTCAGGATGTGCCTATTGCGCTGCATATAGAATCCTCTTCCCGTATTCTTGAGCAAACGCGGTAAAAGAAGGTTGGGCAATGACAAGCGATCGTTATCTCAGGCAACGGATTCTCCCCGAGATAGGGGAGGAAGGTCAGCAACGGTTGGCTCAAGCGAGGGTTCTCATTGCCGGGTGTGGCGCCCTGGGGACAAACCTTGCCGATCTCATCGCTCGTGCCGGGGTCGGGCAGATCACCGTTGTCGATCACGACAGGGTCGAACTTAGCAACTTGCAGCGCCAGGCCTTGATGGGAGAGGCTGACCTTGGGCGGCCCAAGGCTCAGGCTGTGGCGAAGGCTCTCACGGCGATAAATTCGGAGTCTGAAGTGAGCTATGAGGTTACCAAGATTGAGGCCCACAATGTGGAGCAACTAATCGAGGGATACCACCTTGTTCTGGACGGATTTGACAATCTTAAGGCCCGGTACCTGCTAAACGACACCTGCGTCAAGCACGACATACCGTGGATCTTCGCCACCGTTGCTGCCACCTACGGGATGACGATGCCAATCCTTCCCAACAAGGGACCCTGTCTGCGCTGTCTTTTCCCCAGTCCTGTCCCCGACGAAATCGTCCTCACTGCGAGAAATGCTGGGATTATCAACACCATTCCGCGAGCGATTGCGACCATAGAGACAACCCAGGCACTTAAGATCCTCCTTGGTTCGCCAGAGTGTCCGGTGAAGCTCATCACCTACGATATCTGGCGGAACACTTTCAGCGCTCAGAAGATCCACAAGGCCAAGCATTGCCCCTGCTGCAGCGAGGGGCGCTACGAGTTCCTTGATTGAGAAGCGTGGCCGGTAAGTACCTGGCTGTCGCTGGCCAGTCTTATCCTCCGCCGATCGGGGGAAGGAAGGCAATCTTGTCCCCTTCGGAAAGGGATGTCTCTAGGCCGCCCAGGAAGCGAATGTTTCGACCGTTCACTATGATGTTGATATAACCCTCCGCAACGCCTTTCTCCAACTTCTCTTGTAGCGCGGAGTGGCTCTGGTAAAGCTCTTTCAACGCCTCGCTGATCGCAGCATGAGGAGGAAGCAAGACGCTTACCGTCGAAATACCAGCGAAATTACCTATTCCGCCAAAGAGTTTCACCGTGACTTTCATCTTCTCTTCACTTGACATAGGTCGTCATTCACCCCCTGAGTCTATCAGTTTAACACCTAATCTCGCTCTTTCCGAGCGGCCAGCGGTGGAATCACGACCTCTCCTGGAAAAACGTGAGTATATCTCATCCACTGTAATCTACTGAGCTCAGAGCACAGCGAGGTAGCGCTCGAGTTCATAACTATGAACCTGGGAGCGGTAAGCGTCCCATTCGATTTTCTTGTTCTGGATGAATTTCTCGAAGATGTGATTACCCAGCGCCCGGCGTACGAGCTCGCTTTTCTCCATCAGCACAATGGCCTCGTTGAGGCTTCCCGGGATCGATTCGACACCTAGCTTATCCCTTTCCGACTCACTCATCGCGTAAACGTCCTGTTCCATGGGCTCTGGAAGTGGGTACCCCTGTTCGATCCCCTCGAGGCCTGCGTGAAGTAGCACCGCAAAGACGAGGTAAGGATTGCACGCCGGGTCAGGGGCCCGGAACTCAATCCGGCAGGCTGCTTCTTTGTCGGGCTTGTACGTGGGGACACGAATCATGTTGCTGCGGTTACGATGTGCCCAGGTGATGTAAACTGGGGCTTCATACCCTGGCACAAGACGTTTGTAAGAATTAACCCATTGTGCACAAACCCCCATGATCTCCTTGGCGTGCTTCAGGAGCCCAGCGATATAACCCCTGGCGATAAGCGATAAACCTAAGGGAGCCCCCCTCTCGAAGAAGGCGTTACCCCCATTTTTGTAATACAGAGACTGATGAAGATGCATCCCCGAACCGTTCTGTCTGAAGAGCGGCTTGGGCATAAAGGTTGCATACACCTCGTGTTTGCGCGCTGCTTGCTTGATCACCAATCGGCAGGTCATTAGGCTATCGGCCATCGTGAGAGCATCGTTATACCGGAGATTAATCTCCTGCTGGCTGGGCGCACCCTCGTGGTGAGTAGCCTCTACGGCTATACCCATCTCCTCGAGAGTCTGCACGGTCTCCCTGCGGATCTTTGAGCTCAGGTCTGGCGGCACCAAGTCGAAATACCCACCCGAATCCAGGGTTTCGGGCAGGGAGTCAGAGCGGAAGTAAAAGTACTCTACCTCGGGGCCAACTTGCATCACAAGGCCCTGTTTGTCTGCTCGAGCCAACGCTCGCTTGAGAGCCCAGCGTGGATCGCCTCTGTAGGGGTCTCCATCGGGCTTGAACACGTCGCAGATTAGGCGAGCAACCTCTCCCCAAGGGAGAAGGGTAAAACTATTAGGATCGGGCTTGACGAGCATATCACTTTCATCAATCCGGGCGAAACCATGAATAGAAGAACCATCGAAACCGAAACCCTCATCTAACGCTTCCTCTAGCTTGGCCGCCGTGATCTCCACGCTCTTCGGATTTCCCAACAGATCCGTAAACCAGAGCTGGATGAACCGGACCCCTTTCTCTTTAGTCTCACGTAACACCTTGTCCCGCGGATCTTCCTGCATCGCAACCCCCATTAACAAACGGATACAAGATTATATCGTATGATTAATGGAAATCACCCTCGCACTCCTGGCAAGTTTCCTTGATGCTCTCCGTCCGGTGAACACTGCCTCCTGGAATAGCCTGAGCATCGTTTTGCACCTTTAGTGAAGACAACAGCTGTAGACCATGTTTCTACTTACTTTTCAGCCTTTTTTCATCTTCTTGACTGTTATTGCCATCCCTATTCTCCGCCAGCTGCCGGGGCTTCCTCCCCCTGCCGGAAGTGAGACTGCAGACTGCGCCGAGGCTAAAAAAACAGGGGGGTGTATTGCCCCAGAAGGGTGCGGCACAGGACCAACGCCGGTATCATCCTAACACACACAGTTAGTCTAGGAGTCAAAGGAGCCAATGGATTAGCTATGAACAAATTACAGAGGATGCACAGTGCGGAGCATATCTTGACCGCGGTGATGCGGCGAGAATTCGGCTCTCCGCGGAACCTCGAGTCGCATTTAGGCGACAAGAAGTCGAAGTGTGACTACGCCGTCTCTCAAGCGCTCCTACAGGAAGATATCCTTACAATCGAGAGAGCCGTGAATGCGGAGATCGAGAAGGATTACCCTATCACTGTGCAGGTACTACCAATCGAGGAGGCACAAGAAGACTACGACCTGTGGAAAGTGCCTGGGGATGTAACCAACATTCGCATCGTTACTATTGGCGACCTGAACGCCATGCCATGTGCCGGGGACCATGTAGGGTACACGGCGCAGATCGGCCGCTTCTGCGTGAGAAGCCACGATATGAGAAAAGAGGGGGTCGTCCGCATCCGCTTCACTGTGGAGGACTGATCAACCGAAGCCAAAACAGCTATTAGGTGCGGGCGCTTTTCCGTCCTTACCTTGTTCCCACGTCACTTGTTGCGCGAACTGGTAAAGAACGACAAAGTACACGCGCGAGGTTCATCTTGTGAAAGAACGAACTGTCGATCCATCTCCGAGAACAGCCTATAGTATGGTCTCTTCTGTCTCTGAATCAAACAGATGAAGAGTCTTAAGATTGGGAGAGAGCTTGATTGTGGAGTCGATCTCGATATGTTGATGAGGATCAAGGTTCGCTACTACCTGCTCTCCGCCGCAGTCCGCGTACACGAGTAGCTCGTTGCCCAGCGGCTCTGTCACCTTTACCCTCATCTCAAGGAGATTCTCCCCCTCAGCGACTGGGCCGGCGAGATCCTCCGGACGGATGCCAACAATTACCTGCTCTGGAACGGCATCGATCCTCCCATCTGCGGGTAGATTGATCATGAACCCTGTTCCGGTCAGGGAGATCGTACCGTCGTTCATCGCGGCCTTTGCCGTAAGCAAGTTCATCGCCGGACTTCCAATGAAACCAGCGACAAACTGGTTCGATGGCCGATCGTACGTCTCCTGCGGCGATGCGTACTGATAGATTACCCCATCGCGCATCACGGCGATCTTGCTCCCTAGCGTCATCGCCTCTACCTGGTCGTGCGTCACGTACACCGTTGTCGTCTGTAACTTGTGGTGTAGCTGCTCAATCTCAGTGCGCATCTGTACGCGCAGCTTGGCATCCAAGTTCGACAACGGCTCATCGAACAGGAATACCTTTGGGTCACGCACGATTGCTCGCCCCACAGCAACTCGCTGCCTCTGCCCGCCGGAGAGCTCACGCGGCTTGCTCTTCAGCTTCTCCTCTATGCCAAGAAGCGCCGCCGCCGCTTGCACACGCTCATCGATCTCCTTCTTTGGAGTCTTGCGCAGCTTGAGACCAAACGCCATGTTGTTATACACGTCCATGTGCGGGTAAAGCGCGTAGTTCTGAAAGACCATCGCGATATCACGGTCCTTCGGCGGAACACGGTTCACCACTCGCTCCCCAATTCGCACTTCACCCGATGTCACCTCTTCCAACCCAGCGATCATCCGCAGCGTCGTCGTCTTCCCACACCCGGATGGCCCAACTAGCACTGTGAATGCGCCATCGTCCACCACTAGATCGATCTCGTTTACGGCAACAAAGTCGCCGAACGTTTTCATTACCTTGGTAAGCGTTACTTCCGCCATCGATCCTCCTAATTCCTCTATTATTTCCTGTGGGATTCGTCTCTTCTCTAGCAGTATGCTACTACAAATTGTGCCCAGGGCCAAGATTATTGTCAGAAGAGGATTTCGATTTTGGCCTTGTCCTTTACATCATCGAACCACGTATTCCACGCGTTGGCTTGCTCATTTTCCAGCAAATCCTCATGAATCTGCTCTCTTACTTCATCTAAGGGAAAGATCGATCCATCTTCTGCGACGAACTCCTCCTCATGGTCCTGGTAGTAGGCAGAGATCTGTTCACTACTTATGACTACAGGTTGAGTGATCAAGGTATACAAGTCTTGCGCCATGGATTGTTCGGCAAAGGATTCTCTCATCATTTGCCTATATTCATCCAAGGAAGACCCTTGTTCCGACAAGATAGCCTCTACTTGTTCAATCGTCAGTTGATTTTGCTCGATGATCTGATTGAGCTGTTCTTCTACCTGTTCCTCAACTTTCTTCTCGTCTGGCGCGATGTCATGTTGTTCTGCTTGTTGAATCACAAGACGGCTAGTTATTATTGTATCAAGTATGCCTAACTGGTAGGCGTACAGGAGCGCGTCGCCTTCCGGGGTGGTAAAAAGGGTCTGCCCAAAGGTGGGAAACTGCTGGATGATTACCTGGAAAATTTGCACAAGTTGCGCGCTCGTTGCTAGCGTGTCTTGTGTAATGATCTCTCCGTTGACGATGGCTGCAATCGAATAATCTGTAGAGGAACTTGGTGTAGACTCCTCCTGAGCTGCTGCACTGAAGCAGAAAAACATCAACACCGTGACGAGTAAGAAAACTTTGCGCTGCAATCCGATCACTCCTTACAATATTATGACAAATATCTTCCTTCATCACAGATATCTTTTCAACTACAGGCCTGAGAGATAAGACCTACAGAGTGAGTGAAACGAACGGGCGAAGGGAAAAGCTTAGCCTCTCGCGAAGACGTAGAGAAGACCATGGTCCAACGTCCAACGTCCAAGGTTGAGAAACAGTAATGAGTGATGCGTAATGGGTAACGTGGAACCACCATTACGCTGGATTCCCGGGCCCTGCCCTGGACCCGATCCGGGGTCCGCCGGAATGACGAATGCCCCAGGACAAGTCCCGCGGTGACAAGCAGTTGACCGCAGAGGAAAGCAGAAGAATGGTTTAGAGGCAAAGACATCTTACTGCTAAAAGCAAAGTCATTTTACCGCAGAGGACGCAGAGGAAGAAGAAAGCAGGGGTGTGGGAGTGCAGAGGAGCAGAGGAGCAGAGGAGAAGTGGAGAAGAGGCAGATCTCGGATTGCGGGGACGCAGAGGAAACCAGGAACAGGTGAAAACACATCCACTTACTGCCAAAGACATTTAACCGCAGAGGACGCAGAGGAAACCAGGAACAGGGTGAAACCTAAGCATATCTCTTGGCACAAAATACCATCTAACCACTGAGTACGCCAAGGAGAACTCTTGCTTGTGTTATGATCTGTAATCCTTTAATTCTCTTAATTATGAATTATGCCTTTGTCTTCCTCCGCGATCTCTGCGCCCTCTGCGGTAAAATGACTTTGCTTTACGTCTTAAAGCGATTTAGCCTTTTCTGAGGCTTCCCCCCAATCCGCGCAGCACCTGTCAAGTCTTTCCTTGAGTGCCTTGTATTTTGATCCAAGCTCGGCGACCTTTGTCGTATCGGCATGATTGGTGGCTATAAGAAGGTCTCTTTCGGTCTTGCTCAACTCCTTCTCCAGGCGTTCGATCTCTTTCTCAAGTTGCTCGATGCCCTGGAGAAGTCGTTGCTGGTGATATTTGTTACGTGTTGTCCTTTCTGGATCTTTCCGAGTATTTCTTGATTCTCTTGTCTGTTTCTTCTGATTAGACTGGGAGGGAGTGGCCTTGGTGGCGATGTATTCTTTGTAGTGGGCATACCCGCCCGAGAAAACACGCAAACATCCTTGCTCAATTTCCCATACCTGCGTGGCGACTGCACTTAACAGAGCGCGGTCATGAGAGACGAGTAAGATGGTTCCTTTGTACGCTAAGAGGGTTGCTTCCAAGATCTCTTGACTTGCCAGGTCAAGGTGATTCGTTGGTTCATCAAGCAGTAGAAGATTTCCCTTCATTAGAGAAAGGATGGCAAGAGCTACCCGGCTTCGCTCTCCTCCCGAGAGTGTTCTCATCTGTTTTGATACTTCATCCTTGCTGAACAGAAAGCGCCCAAGCAGCCCTCGCGCCTGGGCAATAGTAAGGGAAGAATGAGCGAGGATCGTATCGAGAACAGTTTCGTTCCTGTAAAGTCCTTCTTGCTGTTGGTTATAGCCTGTCGGTATTACCTTGTGCCCCATGTGAACAGTGCCTGCGAAGGGAGCAACATTCTCGGCTAGTGTTTCTAGGAGGGTTGTTTTTCCACATCCGTTTGGCCCGATAATTGCAACTCTCTCTCCGCGGTAGAGTGTAAAATCGGGGCAACCGAACAAAGCCGATGCAAAACCGACTTGTAGGCCTCTTGTCTGCAGGACTCGTTTTCCACTCGGTATCTTCACGGGGATTGTAAGTGACATGTGTTTTGACTGCCGAGGCTGGGCAATCAATTCTTTTGTTATCCGCTGTAGCTTCTTTTCTCGATCCTTTGCCTGACGGTGTTTCTGTCCAGCATGGTGTCGACGGATGAAGTCTTCTTGCAGCTTGATGCATTGTTGCTGCTCGGTGTAGGCTTGCTGTTGTTGAGCAAGCTTGGCCTTGCGTGCGACACGGGATCTGGTATAACCACCGCGATAGAACAAAAGCTCACCAAACGCAATCTCCCAAGCGCGGTTTGCCACCTGATCCAGAAGATGCCGATCATGCGACACCAGGATGATGGCGCCAGAGAAAGCAATAAGGGTTTCCTCCAGCCAATCTAATGCGAAGAAATCTAAATGGTTTGTCGGTTCATCTAATAAGAGAAGATCGGGGGGATCGACCAGTACGCGAGCTAGCGCCGCACGCGCTTCTTCTCCTCCGGATAATCTCTCTACTGGGTTGCTGAATGATTCACGCGTGAAGCCGACTCCGATGAGGGCGGCTTTGATCCTAGCATCAACAGTATATCCTCCTTGTTGCCCAAATGTGTGTAGAAGGTTGTCGTAAGAATGAAGAAGCTCGGCATCGCTTGTGTCAGCCATCTGTGATTCCATGTGGCGAAGCTTTGCCTGCATGCCAAGTAGGCCAGAGAATGCTTCCTGCAATGATTGGTAGAGCGTCCCATTTGATGTGAGTCGCGCATGCTGTGGCAGATATCCAATGCGTATACTTCTTGCGCGATGTACCTTTCCCGAGGTTGGCTGCTGAATATCGGCGATGATTTCAAGGAGGGTCGATTTCCCTGTTCCGTTATCTCCTATAAGGGCAATCTTATCTCCGCGTGAGACTTGGGTCGAAGATGGCAAGAATAGTAGCTGTGCGCCGAAAGACTTCTCTATCTGCTCTAGTTGTATCAATGACATATCGTCTACAGATGGTACAAGAAGTAACCTTCTGGCAAAAGGAAGCGAGTGACCTGCTCTTTTCTTCTTCTTGCCGCATATAGTATGATTAGTAGGTGCGACCAGATGAAAGAAGCGATGCTTTATGAGAAACTCAGTCGAGAACGTGTTCACTGTCTTCTTTGCTCACATCGATGCCAGATTGAGGAAGGGAAGCGAGGGATCTGCGGTGTGCGCGAGAACCGGAGAGGGACGCTTTATAGCTTGGTTTACGGTAAGCCGGTTGCCTGCGATGTCGATCCAATTGAGAAGAAGCCATTGTTTCATTTCCTGCCCGGCACGCGCGCGTACTCAATTAGTACAGTTGGCTGCAATTTTACCTGCTTGAATTGTCAGAATCATTATATTTCGCAATACCCACGAGAACATTCAGGGCAGATCATCGCGATGGGAGACGATATTTCCCCTAGCGAGGTTATTAAGGAAGCCAAGCAAGAAGGCTGCCGGACCATTGCCTATACCTATACTGAGCCAACTGTCTTCTTTGAGTATGCTCTCGACATTGCGCGTCTCGCGCATGAGGAAGGATTGCGAAACGTATTCATCTCAAATGGCTATATGAGCCCTGAAGCGGCTGACGCGATCATTCCTTATCTTGACGGCATCAATATTGACCTCAAAGGGATCTCAGATAAGTTCTATCGTGAGGTAGCGGGAGGTAATCTGAGACCAGTGCTGCATTCGATCGAGCGGTTTGTTAGGACTGGCGTGTGGCTGGAACTGACGACCCTAGTTATCCCGGGCATGAATGATAGCCCGGAGACGCTTCGTTGGATTGCTGAGGCGATCTTTGGTATTTCAGATACGATTCCATGGCATGTGAGCCGCTTTAGTCCTGCGTATAAGCTTGCAAACCTTTCTCCCACTCCAGTGGCTACCCTTGAGCAAGCACGAAAGATTGGCTACGAGGTTGGCCTGCGCTACGTATATGTAGGAAATGTCCCCGGTGAAGGAGAGCATACCTATTGCCCTGCCTGCGGAGAATTGCTGATAAAGAGAATTGGGTTTCTGGTGAAAGAAAACCGTTTACAAATGGATCGATGTCCAGCTTGTGACGCCCAGATTGATGGAGTTTGGTTTACTCCCTAGCGATTGCTACTTCTCGTTTACCATCTTCAAGCAGGATTATTCTTATCACGATATCGCTGATTTCAACTATACCTTTGATTCGATTGGGCCATTCAATTACGGTTACTCCTTCCGCTGGCGGCAGAAACTGGTCGAGCCCTACTTCAGCAAGCTCACCCAGGGAGTTGATCCTGTAGGCATCTAGATGATGTAGGGCGAGCCGCCCATAGTAATCACGAGCGAGCAGATAGCTAGGAGAAACGACGATGTCGGTAATCAACAGCCCTTTGGCAATTCCCTTGACCAAGGTTGTTTTCCCCGCGCCAAGCGGCCCAACTAAAGAAACAACTATCCCATCGGTGAGCATACTGGCAAGGTCAATTCCGACCTCTTCCATTTCTAGCGAGTTGTGAACGATGATTGTCTTATTCATCTATTCGCGCAGGCGAGCATCAAGCTTGGTCAAACGTTTCATGATACGATGAACACTCCGGTCTACCTCTTGGTCGGTTAGTGTGTGGTCGTCCGCGCGCAAGGAGATTTCGTACGTGAGGCTTTTTTCGTGCTCAGAGACTTGCTCTCCCTGGTATAGGTCGTAGAGCAACACGCTGTCAATCAGTTTCTCGGATGCGATTGCCCGGCGGATCTTTTCCTCGGGAAGCTCAATTGGAGCGAGCAGAGAAAGGTCTCGTTTGGAAGCGGGAAAACGTCCAGGAGGCGTGAATAGATACTTGGTTCTGCCCAAGCGCTGCAGTTTGTCTATGTCGATCTCAAACATGATCAAGGTAGCGCTGCTGGAAAGATCGTCGCAAACAGTGGGGGCGAGCTCGCCCAACAGTCCCATTTCTTCTCCTGCTAACGTGATTCTTGCCGCGCGCCCAGGGTGAAGAAAGGTTGGAATATCATTAGTGAGAAAGCGTGGCTCTCCCACGTTCAGGGAAGCCAAAAGATTCTGGATAACTCCCTTCGCTGCCAACAGGTCAATATTCCTTCTACCGGAAAGGGGAAGTGCGGTACGACCGAACAGGAGACCAGCAAGAGATTCGTGTTCATTTCGTGGCTTGGAGAATACCCGGCCTACCTCGAATAGCATCCCACCCGCAACGCCCCGTTTTAAGTTGGTTTCAACCACAGAGAGAAGTCCAGGAAGGAGACTTCCCCTTAATGCTCGTTGTCCAACAGTCATTGGGTTCTTGATTTTCACCAAGTTTTCAGCCGGCAACGCAAGGGCTTCCCTGTACTGTCTCTTGTCAAAGCCATCCGTTACTACTTCATCTAACCCTAGCCCAGTAAGGATAGCTCGTATCTGGTCTTTATACAGTTCCATAGGGGGCTTTTCCCCCATTTGTAGAGTTGTCTCTGGCGGAGTAGAAGGAAGGCGATTGTAACCATAGATTCGGCCAATCTCCTCAATCAAATCTACCTCGCGGTTGAGATCGGGACGGAAGGAAGGGACTTGTGCTAACAGGTTTTCTCCTTTGTTGCTCACCTTCATTCCTAATCGGGTAAGAATCTCTGTCATTTCCGGGTGCTTGATCTCAATACCTAAGAGGCTAGTGACGTAGCTGGGACGGAGCGTGAGTGTTCGCAAAGCCCGTTTGCGCGGATACACATCAACCATTCCGCGATGTACACAGCACCCCGTCATCTTCTGTAGCAGGTGTGCCACACGCTTTGCTGCTATGGGTACGCTTTCAGGATCAACGCCACGCTCGAAGCGCTGCGAGGCTTCGCTGCGAAGGCCAAGAAATCTGGTTGCCTTGCGGATTGTAGCTGGGGAGAAGGTTGCTGCTTCTAGGAGAACGTTTGTTGTCTCTTTTCTGATTTCGCTTCGCTCTCCTCCCATTACCCCAGCAATTGCCAGATCTCCAACAGGATCACTGATCATCAGGATTTCGGGCCCAAGCTTGCGCTCAACCTTGTCCAAGGTACAGAAGGAATCCCCCTTGTTGGCATGGCGAACAATGATCCTGTCTTTCACTAAATCGGCATCGAATGCGTGTAAAGGATGGCCAAGCTCTAACATGACATAGTTTGTCACATCTATTATGTTAGCCAGCGGCCTCATTCCCGCTTTTGATAGACGATGCTGCATGAGAGGCGGGGCAGAGTCGACAGTGACATTGCTCATGAGGGACGCGGTATAGCGTGGTGTATCAGCTGCGTCTTCCACTTCAACCGAAAATCGCTCTCCTGTTGGGGGGGAAGACCCATTGAATGTCAGCAAGGGGGGCTGTAGTCTCTTTCCTGTGATTGCGGCAACCTCACGGGCGATTCCGTAGATTCCCAAGCAGTCCGGACGATTTGAGGTTACCGAGATATCGAGGATGTAGTCCTCGAATTCTAGAAGCTCGGCTAGATCTACACCAAGGGACAGATTGAGCTTTGGATCGAAATTCCATATGCCAGCAGAATGTTCTTCTAATCCTAACTCAGTTCTCGAACAGATCATCCCCTGGGACGTAATTCCGCGAATCTTGCGCTCCTCTATTACTAAACCGCCGGGCAGCTTCCCTCCAACCATGATTACGGGAACGGTTGCACCATCAACTACATTGAGGGCCCCACATATAATCTGGGCTTGGCTGGTACCTGTGTCAACAACACACAGGAGGAGATGATCAGAGTTGGGATGAGGACGGTGTGAGACCACACGTCCGACTACAGCACCGCGCAATGCCCCAGTGGGGATAATTCCTTCAACTTCAATACCGGCCAGAGTTAGCTGGTTCGCAAGTTGTTGAACCGACCTTTCAGTTACATCTATGTCTACATATTCCGCCAGCCATCGGGATGGTACCTTCATTATTGACCTCGCTTAGGATCATTCCATAGAAAGCTCAAGATAGAAGACGCCTTCTCCGTTTCCCAGGATTGGCCTAGCGAACCCAACCGTTACCCTTATCGGCAGGAGGCCACCAATTGCGGAAAGGTCGAGCATTCCCTCTACACCAGCTTCTACTTTGGGGGTAGTTTTACCGAATTCATCGAAATTTGTCCAGCTTGTTCCGCCAGCGACAAAGACGCGCCCACCCAGCTTGTCAAGCATCATCAGGTTTGCCAGATTATATGACTTGTTGACAAGCGAGGAAAACTCTACCGCGAGATGGCCATAGAGCTTATGCTCGCCTGGGAACGTTGCTTTGAACCAGGTACCCCCGATCGTCCTTCCAAAGCTTATGAGTTCTTCAAGGTCAAACAGGAGAGGGGAGGGAACTCTGCCAATCCCTGTTCCCAACGTAACAGTTCCTTGAAGATAGATGCGAGGAAAGAGGCGAATTTCGTTGAACGCGCTAAGCGTTGCCCTCCCTGCTGCGCCAGGACTCAGATCGAGAGCGAATGTAGTTACGCGATTGTCTCCAGGTGGCCCATATTCTGCTGCTCCAATGTGCAAATAAGAGAATGGTTCCTTGGTGGTGACGATTCGGTGGCCGCTCAGAGTAATTGTGCGCGTAGGATGCCAGAAGATCCCGGGAGAACCGGTCTTTGCTTGAGAAAAAGAAGTGAGCGTGTAGCCTAGTGTTCCAGCGACCTCTCCTTCCTTAAGGGCAGCTGAGAGGAAGGAATAGTGGTTGCGCCCCTCCCAGATACTTACAGAAACTATTCCTTGACCGATCGTTAAGCGCAGCCGGTTAAGGAAGCTAATGCTTAGTCCGTTCGATTCCAGGTCAGGTTGGATCAAATAGGCGTCGAGCGGCAATGTATTAGCGCTTACTGCTGTGAGCAACTTTGTGGGCGAGTTGTTATTCAGCCGGTTGTAGTCAGGAAGCAGATGATCGGGATCGATTGTTGCTCGGCGGACTACTTCCTCTGTTTCGAAAGTAAGCGTGGCTGATTCGGTGGCCCCATCCCATTGTCGGCGCACCATATTTCCTGAGACTAAGACTAGTTCGATTACTACTGGTTGTATGGCGCCTCCGCTGCGGCTTACGTGTAGGGTGGTTTGATGGCCGATCTCCGTCGGATTGCGGGAGACTATCTTCACTGTGTAGTCAACGCCTCCCGGGCTTGCCAGCCAGGTTTCAAACAAATGCGCAAGGGAATAGCCTGCTTCCCTCTCAAGTACAATGCGTAGTTCGTCTACATCAATGATCTTGTTTCGGAACTGTAGCCCTGCACTGCGGAGGCCGATCTCGAATCTTTCTCTTCCCATGGCGGCGGCAATTGTCCGCGCTACCAAGTATCCCTTATCGTATAGCCTGATGACTGAGGCGTTTTCGTAACGGACCTCTGATGCAGGCTTTATGACTGCCTCGTCGAAACCATACTCATAGTTCACAATATAGGGAAGCTCGATTTCGTGTTCCCTCAGGTTGAGAAAGCCAAATTGTGAGCGTACGACATTCTCTAAGATGCCGTCTTGTTTCAAAACAAAGATGTTTGGCCCGAACTCACCATGCTGGCGTTCAAAATAGCTTACCGCTAAGTACTGTGCCATTCCTTCGGAGAGCCAATTTTGCGCGTTTAGGTCTACTCCCACACTAAGGCCCCACCATTGGTGGGCGATCTCATGAGCCAGCGTGAACTCGCAGAAACGATTCAGGACTCCCGGCACGGTTACATTGCGATGGCTAAAGAACAGATCGGATAGCCAAACGATACCATCTGCAGCCATGGACAGGCCATAGCGGTTGGGATTCTCTACAATAGTAAGAGAGGAGTGCGGATAGGGGCCAAATCTTTGTTGATAGTCCGCCAAGATATCTATTGCGTAGGTGGAAAAAAGGCGTGCCGTTTCTTCATGGCCGGGGAGAAAGAAGACCTTGATTGGTATCGGAAAGTCTTCGAGCGCGAAGTACTCATAATTGGGGCCGATAGTAATAGCAAACGTACGAGTAGGGGAATCATTCCATGCGACGTAACGCCTGAAGTTCTCCGCCTCAGGTTCGATCTCTGTGATATGGTCGCTTCCACAGACAAGCGTGTAACTCGCCGGAAGGGCGATCGTCGCTGAGTAGTCAGCGACAGGGAATTCAAAAGGGAATCCCTCCGCTGATTCAGAGGATAATATGTCGTTTTGCTCGTTCCAGCACGGTTGGTCATGAGCAAGCAGCGGGTACCATCCAAAGCGCCAAGTAAGAATCTCTTGTTCGATTCCCTGGTCGCCGGCAGTGGTCCTTGGGATGCGCGTAGAAAAACGTATTCGTAAGGTGATCGTCTGGTTCTGTACCGCGGGAAGATCGACCGCAAGGACTGTATGTTGCAGGGAAAAAGTCTGGATCGCAGGCGGGAGGGAGAGAAGCCGAAATGGAAGCGTCTTATCGCTTTGCGGCTGGAGCATCTCTACTGTTTCAATGGTTGTTGATGCTGGCTCAAAACCCTGCGGATAGAGGTCATCGATTGTTCGGCTGCTGGAAAAGGGGTTTTCCTCCTGTCCTAGGTTGGCGAGAAGAAAGAAATAAGCCGTAGGGGAATCTGCTGTGAAGGTCACTTCTTCTACGCCAACCAGGGTCTTCTGTTTGGGGTCATAGGTTACGTCGATTGAGTAAGCTGTTGCAGCAACGGCGAGATCGATAATACTAATGATCCCAATGATTAGCAGGACAAGTACCATCAATTTGTTTCTGGTTCCTCGCGCTTCACGCAAGGTACGGGATGGAATAACGACCTCCTTCTGGCAAATTCGTTTTCTCGCTAAGTCGCTAAGATCGCCAAGAATTCAAGCTTCTCATTTCTCTTGTTTCTAATTCTCCTGTATCCCTCTCTCGCTTGTTTTCTGGTGTTCTCTGCGTCTCTGCGAGAGACTCATCTTATGAGTCTTTCTCTGGGTTGCCTTACCTTAACTGTGAGGAACCTTGTTTCTTAATGGGCTGTTCATTCTTTTCCCTAAGCGCAACGCGTAAGGATAATTCAAGCGTCCTTGGTTGCTTATTTCTCGTTGCCTGCTCTTTCCTCTTCCTGAATCATCCTGCTGGTTTTCACTCTTACCGAGGTACTCTCTCGCTCCGTTGCCTTTTCCACAGTGATTGTCACTGAACCGATAGTAACTTGCTCTCCGTTCTTAGGCATCGCCGCGAGGAAGTGAAAGAGTAATCCATTTATGGTTACTCCTTTGTCTTCCGGAAGATCGAGATCCATTGCTTGATTGAGCTGATGGATCGAGGTATCTCCATCTATCAGCGCCTCATCGGGCGAGATACGCTTGATCAACATTATTGGGTGATCGTACTCATCTTCGATCTCTCCTACGATCTCTTCAAGGATATCTTCTAGCGTGATAATTCCAGCCATTCCGCCGAATTCGTCTACTACAACCGCCATATGTACGCGTTCCCGCCGGAACTCCCTCAATAGAACATTGATCGGCTTACTTGTTGGCGTATAGTAGACCGGGCGCAGCATATCTCGCAGGCTAGTGCGAGAGTCTGCGGCTGGCGCTAGCAGATCCTTCGCGTATAGGGTGCCGACAATATTATCTGGTGTCTGTTCGTATACCGGGAAACGTGAGTGTCCATCTTTGATGACTATTTCCCTTACCTCTGCCAGGGAGGTTTCCGCTTCGATTAGCTGAACGTCAGGTCGAGGGATCATCACCTGATTGGCGGTCATTTCGTCGAAAGAAAGGATACGGCGAATCATTGCTCCATCTTCCACGTCAAGGAGGCCACGTTCTTCGCTTGCATCGATCAGGGTTTCAATCTGTTCATCACTAACCGGTATGGGCTCTTCCTGTGAAAGGTCCTCTCCGAACAATCGTACGATTCCGTAAGCTAACCAACGGAACACAACGATCAGCGGCCACAGCAGGCGGGAGAAAAAGTAGATTTGGTTGATTGTGGCCAAGGCGTATCGCTCTGCGTTCTTCTTGGCGAAGTTCTTTGGCGTAATCTCACCGAATATGAGAAGAGAAACAGTCATGATACCAGTTGCCAGCAACCCTACTTGATAATTTGGGATCCCCTTGGGAAAGAACCGCAGCACAACTAGTGTCATCAGCGAACTTGCCCCAATATTGGTCAGGTTATTTAAGATGAGTAGGGCGGTGATAAGATTATTGGGCTCCTTAAGGAGAGCGGAGAACGCTTTTCGCTTCTTCTTATACGCGCTTACTAGGTAGCTTAACCGCCCTTCATCGAGAGAAGTAATAGCGGTTTCTGCGCTAGAGAAATAGGCAGAACAAACAACAAGAAAAACTAGCAGCGCAGCTTGTGCGCCAATTGCCACGGTTAGGCTCACCTCAATATCCTAATTATAGAAGGCTATTCTTTGCTTGCAAGGACATTGTACAGTAAAGCATGGTTAAGATAGAATTATGTGGTACCCGAGGAGGCGAGGTGAATATCGAGGAGCTAGAGCGAGTCATACGATTACTGAAAGCGGAAGATTTGACAGAAATCACTATTTGGGACGGAAAAAAGCGGATGACCGTCTGCAGGGAGAGTGTTTCTGAAAAGGAGAATCGTGACAGGGATGTTTCATCACATGTTGAAGAGGAAAAGAAGAATCAATTCATCTTTACCTCACCCCTTGTGGGAACTTTCTACCGTCGTTCTTCACCAGAAGAAGAGCCATTCGTTGATGAAGGATCCTTGGTTAAGCCTGGCGACACCTTATGCATTATAGAGGCAATGAAGGCGCTAAATGAGATCAATGCCACAGAATCTGGGAGATTGCTGCGAATTCTAGTTGAAGATGGACAGACGGCGGAATATGGAGACCCGCTGTTTCTGTTTGAGAGAACGTGACACTGGGTAAAGTACTGATTGCCAATCGAGGAGAGATTGCTCTACGTGTAATTGAGGCCTGCCGCGAGCTTTCCCTTGACTCGGTTGCAGTTTTCTCGCAAGCGGATAGGGAAATGCCGTATCTCAAGCTTGCCGGCGAAAAGGTTTGCATTGGCCCTGCCAATCAGAAGAAGAGCTACCTGAGTATTCCTGCTATAATTAGCGCGGCTGAGTTAACGGGGGCTGAAGCCATTCATCCAGGGTATGGATTTCTCGCTGAGAATCCCCATTTTGTTGAAGTATGCGTGGGGCACAACATTACTTTTGTTGGTCCGGATTATCAGGTGATGGAACTCGCTGGAAACAAACTTGCCGCAAGGGAAGTAGTCGCTGCCGCTGGTGTACCCGTTCTTCCTGGCGCGGCGGTTCCGGAGCAAGACGACCAACTGGAGATAACGGCAGAGCAGGTAGGTTATCCGTTGTTTGTAAAAGCAGTTTTTGGCGGCGGTGGACGGGGAATGCGCCTAGTGAACGAGCCGCAGGAACTAAGAAACGCTGTTCGCGCGGCGGGCAGTGAGGCTGGTGCGGCATGCGGAGATGCCAGCCTTTATCTGGAACATGCGCTCCTAAACCCACGTCATATAGAGGTGCAGATCCTTGCCGATAGTTGTGGAAAAATCGTGCACTTGGGAGAAAGAGAGTGCTCTATTCAACGTCGTCACCAGAAGTTGATTGAAGAAACGGGCGCTCCTTGTCTTGATCCTGAGCTACGCCGAGAGCTTTACGCAGCCGCGGTTACAGCCGCGCGAACAATTGGCTATCAGAACGCCGGAACAGTGGAGTTTGTAGTTGATGTGGAGGGCTTCTTCTTCTTTATTGAGGTGAACGCGCGCATCCAGGTTGAGCATTCAGTAAGTGAAATGGTCACG